>JAHDDM010000157.1 GCA_020629355.1 Rhodospirillaceae bacterium | reverse complement strand
TTCGCCCTTTACCCCTATCTGCATCAAAATCTTAGGTAAATGGAAGTATCCATATGTATGGCAGGGGTCAGGACTCATTAAATGCCTGCCTCTTACCTATAAAAAAATCCCTGAGCAATTTCTGGCATTCCTCTTCAGTGATTCCGCCAAGAATTTCTGGCTGATGATTGACCTCTGGCTGTTCAAAAAGCCGAATGCCGTGACATAGCGCGCCGTATTGCGGGTCATAACCGAATAGACTGTAGCATAGGATGCGTGCAGGATAAATCTGTCAAAAGATGACGATAATTTTTGAAATAATACACGAAGGTCAATTCAATTTTTAATTAAAATATTGAAATAGAACATTTTTTATTAAAAATTTCGTTAAATTTGTCAAGAGCGCGTCTCTTTGTTGACACTTAATGAGACACGTGTTAAATTTTTTTCGGGTCTGTTGACTCACCAACCAAAATATCAAGGAGGAAGAGATGAATATGAAGACAATACTAAAATCAGCATTGGTTATGGCAGGGGTATCTTGCGCAAGTATAACCTCTGCTCAGGCGGATAAGATGACCATTGGCTTTTTACCGGGCGTGGTGGATCCGTTCTATCAGGTGATGGAGCTTGGTGTGAATGCAGCGGCCGAGGATATGGGCGTTGAGGTGATCACGCAAATTCCCGCAACATGGGGTGTTGAGGTGCAAACGCCGATACTGGATTCGATGATTGCGCGCGGTGACTTGGATTATCTGGTGATTGCGCCAACGGACAAGGCGCAGATGGTTGGTCCACTGACTGCTGCACTGGAGGCTGGAATTAAGATTATCACCGTGGACACCTTCGTGGGTGATGGCGACTATGTCAATGGCCCAGAGACATTTCCTATTTCGCATATTGGCTCGAACAATACTGAAGGCGGACGGATTTCGGCGCGTGGACTTGGTGACAGTTTAGACGGCTCAGGATCGGTCTATATCATGTCAACGAATCCTAATGTTAGTTCTGTTGATGATAGAGCAGCTGGCTTCACCGAGGTCATGGACAATGAATATCCGAATATCAAAATCGTTGGCTATGATTTTAACCTCAACGATATGAATACGGCAGTGCAGCAGACGGCTGCAACGCTTGAGCGTGTTCCTGACTTGGGCGGTGTTTTCGGCACAAACGTCTTCAGTGCGCAAGGTGCTGGAACGGCGGTGGTGAATGCGGGGCTGTCTGGTGAAGTTGAAGTGGTGGCGTATGATGCGACACAGTTTGCTATCGAGCAATTGCGTGAAGGTACGGTGAGTATGGTTCTGGCACAAAAGCCGTTTGATATGGGTTATATGGCGGTTCAGTTTGCCTTTGCTGATGCGAATGGCGTAACGAGTCTGCCGAAATTGGTGGAAACGGGTTTTGCGATTATCGATGCGGATAATGTTGATGATCCAGAGATTGCGCGTTTCATCTATCAAGTAAACTAGGTGAGTTGTTTTCTTTTGCTTCGGTAGTGTAAAAACTACCGAAGCATTTTTTCAATTTTTTGAGATGACTCATGGCGATTGATGCGATTGGAAATTCGGTTTTAAGCCAAGTGGTTCGTCTTTGGGCGTGGCTTTTTTTGGCGATATTGATTGTCTTTTTTATTACGGCTGTGCCTTTGGTGAGCGGCGATACGGTCTCTTTCCTGAGTATTCGGAATTCGCAGAATATTCTTGTTGCGATCACGCCGATTCTGCTTCTTGGCTTAGGACAGACCTTTGTGATTATCAGCGGAGGCATTGACCTGTCTGTTGGCTGGACCATGAGTTTTGCCTCGGTGGTTTCGGCTCTGGCTTTACGTTGGGGCTACCAAATTGGCCTGCCTATTCCGCTTGCTGTATTGATGGGGTTTTGCGCTACGTTAGCCTGTGGTGTGGGTATTGGCTTATTCAACGGCACAATCATTGCCAAACTAAAAGTTCCACCTTTTATTGTCACGCTCGGCAGTGCTTTCATCCTACGCGGTCTGGCTTTATTGTTTTCCGAAAACACTACGGTGATTGGCCTGCCGCGACAGATACGCGATTTTGGCAATGAGTCCCTGTTTTACTTTGTACGTGGTGATAGTGAATATGCAGGCTTTTATTTCCTAACCAAACCTGAATTGCCCCGTGCCGTATTGCGCGAGATGGACAGGATCATCACCTATCCAGTTCTGGTGACAGCGATTTTTGTCGCCATGGCGATCTATCTTTTGCGCGCTACCCGTTTCGGACGTTATACCTATGCCATTGGCGGCAACCGAGAGGCTGCAATACGCGCGGGTATTCCTGTTGATCGACACGTCATCAAGCTTTATGTGCTGGCTTCGACAACGGCCTGTCTGGCGGGCTTTCTTTCTGTATTGCGTTTTACGGCAGGTTCAGCAGTCATTGGTGATCCGCTTTTGCTGTCTTCAATTGCGGCGGTGATTATCGGCGGTGTCAGTCTCTTTGGCGGTTCTGGCAGTGTCATCGGTACGGTCATTGGCGCGCTGATCATTGCGGTGTTGACCACAGGATTGGTGATGCTGAACGTTGCGCCTTTTTGGCAATTCATCGTTGTGGGCTGTGTCGTTATTCTCGCGGTCTTGATTGATCAATCCCGTGATGCCATCAAAGCAAGTCTGGAGACACGACAATGACGGCAGAACCCATCCTTTCTGTGCGCGGGGTCACGAAACGATTCGGCGGGCTTGTTGCGGCGAATAACGTTGATCTTGATGTTTATCCTGGTGAAGTGGTGGCTCTGTTGGGCGACAATGGTGCGGGAAAATCGACACTGATCAAATGTATTTCTGGAGTTTACGCGCCGAATGCGGGCAGCATCTCGTTTGAAGGCCGTGAAACACGCTTTGCCACGCCCATCGAAGCCCGTGACTTGGGGATTGAAACGATTTATCAAGACCTTGCTTTGGCAGGGAATCTTGATGTTCCAAGCAATGTCTTTCTTGGACGAGAATTAGAACACCAGATGCTGAGCGGCCTTTTGAAGCGTCTCGATAATCGGCGAATGGCAGAAGAAACCCAGCGGGTGCTGTCTGATTTAGATGTTAAATTGCCGCATTTGGATAGGCCAGTGGAAACTTTATCTGGCGGACAAAGGCAGGCCGTAGCTATCGCCAGAGGGATTTATTGGAATGCCAAGCTGGTGATTATGGATGAGCCGACGAATAATTTGGGCGTACCAGAACAGAAGAAGGTTTTAGAATTGATCAGGCGGCTGAAGGCAAGCGGCGTTCCCGTTATTCTGATCAGCCATACCTTGCCCGATATTTTTGCGGTATCGGATCGGCTTGTGGTGATGCGGCGCGGCTGTAAGGTGACAGAGAAAAACGTGGCTGATACGAATGCTGAGGAGGTTGTACAGTATATGATTGGTGCGTTAGATGATACAGAAGCTGCATAAAAAATTTATAGAGGCTATTCGACAGAAGCAAAAAGGGCAAAAAAGAGTTATTGTCGCTATTGCAGGTCCTCCGGCTGCTGGGAAGTCTACATTTGCAGCAGAGCTTATCGCACAGCTTAATCAGGAACAGCCACGCTCTGCCTGCCCTGTTCCCATGGATGGTTTCCATCTGGATAATGCCTATCTTGAATCCATCGGGCTATTGGAACGTAAAGGTGCGCCAGAGACATTTGATTTCGCTGAAT
>JAHDDM010000156.1 GCA_020629355.1 Rhodospirillaceae bacterium | reverse complement strand
TCGCTGTGGTGGGATATACCCACAGGGCCTTCTATCGTGCTTGCGGCTTTTGGTGTGTTTTTGCTGTCTTTGTTACTCTGTCGCCGCGCGTAAAGCCATAATATAATTCACTGCAACCCGTCTTTCGTGCAAATACCATTGCTGCATATTGGCTTTGGGCAATAGACCGCTCAGGCCAGAAACCGTGCAGTCTGGAAGATATTCGGCGATTTCCGAAGGCCGAATAAATTTTTGCCAGTCATGCGTACCTACAGGCAAGAGCCGTAAAATATATTCCGCCAACCCAATCGCTAACAGACGAGATTTTGCAGTACGATTTATGGTCGAGACCACCAACAATCCTCCTGGTCGTAAACACCGTACACAATCTTTCAGGAAGGTTTCAGGGTCATCGACATGCTCAATGACTTCCAAGGCGCATAGCAAATCAAATGGTTGCGTATTTTTTTCAACAAAATCCGATAGCATGGCATGGTGATAACTAATCGGTAGATCGCCACCATGCGCGCGGGCGGTTGCGATAAGTTGCGCCGAACCATCCAGCGCATGGGTGTCAAAACCAAGCCGCGCGAGTGATTCCGCCGTAATACCACCACCACAACCAACATCAAGGGCGGCCTTACCCACAAAACCTTCAGGGTATGCCGCATCTAATTGTTGGCGGATGAAGGCCATGCGCGCAGGGTGCATGGCATGGAGCATCGCCATGGGGCCGTCTTCTTGCCACCAATCGGTGGCAAGGGCATCAAAGCGTTCAATCTCAGCGGTTTCAGCAGTCATGGTTATTGACCCTCGGACACCGTTGCGCGTTGCGATAATGCTTGGGTAAGAAACAGATCAAGGTCACCATCCAGTACCTGTTGCGGGCTTGGAGATTCGGCTTGGGTGCGTAAATCCTTGACCATCTGATAGGGATGTAAAACGTAGGAACGAATTTGGTTGCCCCAAGCAATATCGCTACGGGATTCGTATTCGGTTTTGCTTTGGGCTTCACGTTCGGTACGTTCAACCTCGTAAAGACGCGCTGCCAGCATTTTCATGGCCTCTGCACGGTTCTTGTGTTGCGAGCGTCCAGATTGACACTGCACCACGACACCAGTGGGGATATGGGTGATCCTAATTGCTGAATCCGTCGTATTGACGTGCTGCCCACCCGCACCAGAGGCGCGATAGGTATCTACTCGTAAATCCTTGTCCTGAATGTCGATGTTAATGTCGTCATCCACCTCAGGATACACCGTCACCGAGGCAAAGCTGGTGTGGCGGCGAGCATTGCTGTCAAAAGGCGATATCCGCACCAGTCGATGCACGCCTTGTTCAACCTTCAGCCAGCCGAAACTATTGTGGCCTTTAATCTTGATGGTTGCGCCTTTGATTCCCGCTTCTTCGCCGCTATTATAAGATAGGGTTTCGGTTTTATAACCGCGACGTTCTGCCCAACGAAGATACATTCTAAGCAGCATTTCTGCCCAGTCCTGAGACTCTGTCCCGCCTGCACCGGCATGAACCTCAAGGAAACAGTCATTCGCGTCAAATTCGTCTGATAATAAGAACTCGATACGGGTTTTTTCTAAAATTTTTGCAAAATCAAAAATCTCTGCCGTGGTGGCATCAATCAAGGCATCATCGGCTTCTTCACGTGCCATTTCAAGCATTTCGGCTTGATCAGAAGCTGTCTGTTCCAGAGTCTGAATACGCTCTAGCTGTTCGGCGACAACCGTGCGTTCTTTCAGGAGTTTTTGCGCGGCTTCTGGATCATCCCACAGATCGGTAGCAGCACAGAGCAGGTCCAGCTCGCTGAGGCGTTTTTGGGCATTATCCCAGTCAAACATACCCCCTCAGCAGCACAAGAGTCTGCTCGATGGTATTGAGCGTATTATGGAGCGAGTCATTCATAACTGCTGATTAGAGTATTTTCCAATGAGAGTGAAGCGTTTTCGCAAGGATACGGATCAATATAAACCTAAAGTCTGATTGTTTTGGCCAGATTTCGGCGAGGCATTTTCCGAAATTTCATTGCCACGAATGATTCCGCCATTGGTTTCTGGTGAAGTGCCCGTCACAAAAGCCTCTTCGATGGGGTTTTTTGTGCTTCTTTTGGCGCGTTGTCCTGTTTTGGGGTCAATCTTGATGAACTGGATATTATCGGGAACGCGGAAAGGAATTTTTGTGGTGTCCTTGAGTATTCTAGCCATAAATTCGCGGAAAATCGGTGCGGCGGCGGAAGAGCCTGTTTCTTGATAGCCCGCAGGATGCCGTCCCAATGAACGCGGTTGATCAAAACCGACATAGACCCCAACGGCAAGATTCGGCGAAAACCCGACAAACCATGTGTCGAAACTATCATTTGAGGTGCCTGTTTTTCCTGCCAGTGGATAGCCAAGCTTCGAGATGGAACGCCCTGTACCACGCTGCACCACGCCTTCGAGCATTGAGGTGATTTGATAGGCATGTTCGGGTTTGGTTAATTGCGGTGCAGAACTTTCCAGTATCGGCAGTTGGTCGGGATCATCGAAGGTGCAATAGTTGCAGTGGCGTTGATCATGTAGAAACAGCGCTTTACCGTATCTGTCCTGTACCCGATCAATGGCGGTTGGGGTTAGGCCGCGACCGCCATTGACAATTTCGCCATAGGCGGTGGTGACATCCAAAAGCGAGGTCTCTTGCGCACCAAGCGAAACCGAAAGCTGTTGCGGCAAGTCTTCAGCAATCCCGAAGCGTTTGGCAACATCAGCGATATGTTCCAGTCCCACCTGCTGTGCTAAACGCACCGTCATCAGGTTGCGTGATTTCTCGATTCCAATACGCATGGGTGACAGGCCATTGAACTTTTGGGAATAGTTCGCTGGCTTCCATTTCGGCTTGTCCGGCCCTTGATCAAGGACAAAAGGCGCATCGAGTATTCTTGTTGCTGGTGTTAATCCCGCTTCCAGCCCCGCAAGATAGACAAAGGGCTTGAAGGCAGAACCAGGCTGTCTTTGGGCTTGGGTTGTGCGATTAAATTCGCTGCTGGCAAAGTTCATCCCGCCCTGCATGGCGAGAATTCGGCCTGTAAAGGGATCGAGGGCGATAATCCCGCCGTTAATTTCGGGGTTTTGCTGTAGGCTGAAATGCGGCAGGTCTGGCAAGCCCGTTTCAGCAGGGTTAGGCTCTTTCGGGGCAACAATAATCACATCGCCAGCCTCCAGAAAATTCGTTACCACCTTTACAGAGGCTCCACGTTTGGAATCGGTAATAAATTTTCGCCACTCCACACCAGAAAGGGGAAGCACGCCTTCTGTTTCATCCTCAAGGCCAATGCGGGCATAAAGCTCCGCTGTTTCGAGTACGATAGCAGACTGCCAGTCGGATTTTGGCAAGGCAATTTCTGGCAGCGTCTTGAAAGTCTGTTGCCAAAGCTCCAACTCTGTGGTCGATAATTTCTGTAATGGCCCACGATAGCCGTGGCGACGATCATAGTCCAACAGTCCCGTAATCAAAGCCTCGTGTGCAGCCTGCTGCATTTTGGTGTCCAAGGTAGTCCGCACCGATAGCCCACCACGGTTCACCGCACCGATTCCAAAATTCTGCGCCAGTTCTTGCCGAACATGCTCAACAAAATACCGCGCATCCATCCTGTCCGCACCCGAAGCCGCCTTAGGCACAAG
>JAHDDM010000155.1 GCA_020629355.1 Rhodospirillaceae bacterium | reverse complement strand
GGATTCGGAGACTGTATACCTAAAAAGTTTGCGTTGATGTTTGCCATTTGCCTCTCCCGATTAACTGTTGGTTATCACTGCATGAATATCTTCAGCCGCATCGCGACCTTGGGCAACGGCTGTTACCGTTAAATCATCACCGCCCGTGGCACAGTCGCCACCAGCCCAAACGCCCGCGCGGCTGGTACGACCATGACCATCCACCGCGATTTTACCCTTTTCGATATTTAAGCCAAAGGTCTCGTTAAGATTTTGCCCGATAGCCTTAAAGAGCTGATCCGCTTTTAAGGTGAAGTTTTCGCCAACCTGCTCCATATTATCGTCAACATAGCTGAACTCTACTTCACGCACCGCGCCATTGCCGCGAATGTCCGTTAGGACAGCATGGGTGATGATATTCACGCCTTTGCTTGCGGCTAACTCCTGTTCATAACGGCTGGCGTTCATCCGCTCTTGACCACGGCGATAGACCATCGAGACATTCAACGCCCCAAGCAATTTCGCCTGTACTGCCGCATCAACAGCGGTCATGCCACCACCGATAACGATCACATCACGCCCAATGGCTACAGATTCTAAATCTGAGGCCTGTCGCAGATTTGCGATAAAATCAATGGCATCTTCCATACCATTCTTATCTTCACCTGCAATTTGCAGAGCGTTGACCCCGCCAAGGCCAATGCCTAAAAATACCGCGTCATATTGGCTGGCAATATCGTCTAGGGTGTTATTTGCCCCCAGTCCTTGACTATGCTTGATTTCAATGCCGCCAATTTGTAGTAGCCAGTCGACTTCTTTTGCGGCAAAGTTGTCGACAGATTTATAGGCTGCGATACCGTATTCATTCAGGCCGCCCGCCTTTTGCCGATGATCCAGAACCGTCACGTCATGGCCGTACATGGCCAAACGGTGCGCACAGGCCAGTCCTGCAGGTCCTGCACCAACCACCGCAATCCGCTTGCCTGTTGCTGCCGCGCGCGTGAACGGATGTTCATTTTTTGCCATGAGATGATCAACCGCAAAGCGCTGTAATTGACCGATTTTCACGGGCTTGCCCTCTGCCGTTTCACGAACACAGGCTTCTTCGCACAAGGTTTCTGTGGGGCAGACCCGCGCGCACATGCCACCGAGAATATTTTGCGATAAAATTGTTTTTGCTGCTGCCTGAGGTGTGTCTGTGGAAATTTGCCGAATAAACAAAGGAATATCAATATCTGTGGGGCAGGCTGTAATACACGGTGCATCATGGCAGAAATAACAGCGGTCTGATTCGACCAATGCCTGATGATTGTCCAAAGGCGCGTGTAAATCGCTAAAATTCTGTCCAAGACGATTACTGTCTAACCGCCCAGAGACAATACCTTCCTGATGAGGGCTTTTTGCTTGTTCCATGTCTAAAGAACTCCTTAAAGCTATTGATCATTTGACCAAATGGTAAATTTTTTTGATACTTCTGTCAAGCGTGTTTTTACTATCTTATTTTTTGCGATATATTTATACCTAGGGTAGAAAATTTATGATAAGGTAGTTTTGCTTCTCAAGTGCAAACGAAACCCATTCAAAAAAGGAAAGACGATGCCAGATCAAAGTAATTTTGTCATTTCGACCAGAAATATTTTCACCGACAATGAAGGAGAAAAGCAATTTGGTAGTAAGCCAGGAAAGACGAGGTATCTCGAAGTGCCCGCCAAGCAAAATGAAGAGGATGACCCCGTGATCGCCACACCCTCTCATGCGAATTTACCCCGTAAGGAGTGGATAGAGAAATTATTGGACAGAGCGGGTCCTGAAGGCGATATTCTGATTTTCGTGCATGGCTATAACAACAGCATTGAAGATGTGATGTTTCGCCATGATGAATTGCAGGAAAAGCTTAGAGCGCAGGGCTTTGAGGGTGCAATCGTCAGCTTCGACTGGCCTAGTGGCGAAACGACTCTTGGTTATCTTAAAGATCGCCATAATGCGTATCAGACGGCGTCTCGACTGGTCACGGATGGGATTGTTGTTCTGGCACGATACCAGCGTGATCAATTTAAGAGGAAATGCGATATTGATGTGCATCTGTTGTGCCATTCCACTGGAGCGTATGTTGTTCGTGAGGCTTTCTATAAAGCAGATCAAGAGAAGGAACTGGATCCAATAAACTGGAATGTGAGCCAAATTGCGCTTATTGGTGCCGATATTGGCGCAAAGGAACTGGATGTGGATGATCACAAGTCTCAAGCGCTGTTTGCGCATTCCATACGGATCACCAACTATCAAAATCCCTTTGATAGTGCTTTGAAGATATCGAATGTGAAACGCTTGGGTTTTGCATCAAGAGTCGGGCGGGTTGGGGCATCGGATAAGCGTCACGCAAAGGTGGTGAACGTTGATGTTGGCAACTATTGGGATAAGCATATTGCACCGTTAGAGGATGATGCTATCAGAGGGGGGAATTCACATTCTTGGCATTTCCAAGATTCGTATTTTGCGCGTGATTTGGCCTTGACCATCAAGGGGGATATTGATCGTCATAGAATTCCTACGCGCGAGACGATTGAAGGTAAGCTGCATTTGCGCGCTCCTGAGTAAAGCTGTGTTTGAATATTGTGTGTTTCTGTGTCATTATCTTCAGAGGATTTCTGATACAGGGCAGGCAAAGTGACCGATATTTGGCAACAATTACAACAGCATCATCGTAAAGTTTCTGATCGGCGGATTGTTTCGCTATTCGATGACCCGAACCGTTTTGCGGAGTTTTCTACCGAATCGGGCGAGATTCTGTTGGACTATTCCAAGACGAATATTGACGCGCAGGGCTTGTCTTTATTGATTGCGCTGGCGCGTTCCAGTGGCCTAGAAGAAAAACGCGAGGCTATGTTTACTGGTGGCAGGTTGAATGTGACCGAGAACCGTGCGGTACTGCATACGGCTTTGCGTGCAACAGAGACCTTGCCGCTTGAGATTGATGGCGAAGACATTCGTCCAAGGGTTGCCGAAACTTTACAGCGTATCGAGCATTTTTCTGAAGCCGTACGTTCAGGAACAATCAGAGCATCCCGTGGCGAGGTGTTCAAGGATGTGGTTAATATTGGCATTGGTGGTTCTGATTTAGGGCCTGTGATGGTCACTAAGGCTTTGGAATCGTATCAGGACTGGTTGCGTGTCCATTTTGTTTCCAACGTTGATGCCGCGCATATCGGCGAGGTCTTACGGAATCTGAATCCGCGCACCACTTTGGTGATTATTACCTCGAAGAGTTTCACCACCATTGAGACGATGACCAACGCTAAAACAGCCTTGGCTTGGCTGCAAAAAGGCGTGGGCGAAGCCAACGCGACGCAGCATCTTGTAGCGGTGTCTTCGGCTTTGGATAAAACCACCGAATGGGGCATTGATCCCGCACGAGTGTTTGGTTTTGCGGATTGGGTTGGTGGACGATATTCGTTGTGGGGGCCTGTAGGACTGTCGATTCTACTCTCGATTGGTACAGAGCATTTTCGTAGGCTACTGGCGGGCGCGGAGGCCATGGATCAGCATTTCCGCCATGCGGAATTTATCGAAAATATTCCAGTTTTGCTGGCCTTGGTGGGGATATCAAATATTTAAAACACGAAGGAGAAGTTAAGCTATTTAAATCTACAGAAGATAATAAATATACTTTAAAACTTTCAGGTTCAGCCGGACATATAATGGGCGTTTTTG
>JAHDDM010000154.1 GCA_020629355.1 Rhodospirillaceae bacterium | reverse complement strand
ACCTTGAAGACGTGGCAAAGGGCAATTATGGTCGGCATATCCATTTCTGGGACTTCGAGAATCGGAGTATCGAGAAAACCGTTGATTTAGGTGAAGAGGGTATGATTCCCCTCGAAGTGCGTTTCCACCATGACCCCGATAGCAGCCATGGTTTTGTTGGCGCAACCCTGTCCTCAAATATTTTCCATTGGCATAAAGACGATGCAGGAGAAGTCCAGATTGAGAAAATTATCGATGTTGATACCATTGATGTCGAGGGTTTCCCTGTGCCCATGCCAGGCTTGATCACGGATATTCTGGTTTCGATGGATGATAAATACCTGTATTTCTCGAATTGGTTACATGGCGATTTACGCCAGTATGATATTAGCGACCCGTCGAACCCAAAATTAACGGGACAGGTCTGGATTGGCGGCATGCTGGGTAAGCAACCTGAGGTCAACGGACGCTCTGTTGATGGTGCGCCGCAAATGATTCAGCTTTCTCTGGATGGCAAGCGGTTGTTTGTGACCACTTCGCTGTTCTCGACTTGGGATAATCAATTCTATCCCGCTATGAAAGACAATGGCGGAATTATGCTCATTGTCGATTGTGATGTTGAAAATGGCGGTATGTCCATCCGCGAGGACTTTCTTGTCGACTTCGGCAAAGAGCCGAAAGGTCCCGCACGGGCGCATGAAACCCGCTATCCTGGCGGCGACTGTTCCTCTGATATCTGGGTCTAATGCCGAAACACGCCATAACCCTCCGCAATCGTAATGCAGTAGTATTACAGGTTGCGGAGGACGAGGCGATTATTGATGTTGCAGAAGCAGCAGGTCATGTCCTGCCGATAGCTTGTCGTTATGGCGGCTGTATCACCTGTGCTGCAAAAATGGTTTCTGGTTCTGTGCGCCAGCCTAAAGGCACAGCGTTGAACAAACGCCAATCGGCTGCGGGCTATGTTCTGCTGTGTGTGGCGAGACCCAAAGAAGACTGTGTTTTTGATGTTGGGGTCGAAAGCCACGATACTCTGTATCAAAATCCCTTTGCCAGCCCAAAAGCCACCGAGCAAATAAAGCGCGCGCGGAAAAAAAGCAATCAGCCTTGGTAAAGGGCCTCAAATTATACAAAATATAGCCTATGTCATATAAAATGATCATATGACATAGGCTATAGGAGCGCAAGGCGCGACCGTCGCGTATAAGAGGCGAGGAGCGGTTCTACCGCGACAGGGATGAATGAAATGCCGCCCCCGCGGAGCCGCGGTCGTAAGGCCAAGCGGCGTGAGCGATAAAGTGTTATATTATTGTGCGCACCAGCCGCCGTCGATATTCAGACTTGTGCCAGTGATACTTCCAGCATAATCACTGCATAAATATAACGCCAATGCCGCAATGTCTTGGCTGGCGACAAAGGCTTTCGTCGGCTGATTTTTTAACATGACCTCGGAAATAACTTCGGATTCGGGAATGCCCCGTTCGCGTGCAGTGGCGGGAATTTGCGCCTCGACCAAGGGGGTCTTGACATAGCCTGGACACAGCGCATTGCAGGTAATATTGGCTTCTGCCACCTCAAGGGCGACAGTTTTTGTCAAACCCAACAGACCATGCTTTGCAGCAACATAGGCCGATTTATAGGGCGAGGCCACCAGTCCATGCGCTGAAGCAATATTGATGATCCGCCCCCAACCCGCCTGTTGCATCATCGGGATGGCCAAGCGCGTGGTATGAAAAGCAGAGCTTAAGTTAATATCCAGAATTTCCTGCCATTTTTCTGGCGGAAAATCCTGTACTGCCGCGACATACTGAATACCCGCATTATTGATCAGGACATCAATCGTGCCGAAATACTGTGCAGCCTTGTCCATCATGGCAGTGATTTGATGAACTTGGCGCATATCCGCATCAAGATACAGAACTTTTGCGCCATGTTCTTCGAGACTGCGGCACAATTCAGCAATAGGAGTATCATTCTCGAAGCCATTCAAGACGATATTGTATCCCGCCTTGGCAAATTCTTGCGCTAAAGACCAGCCGATACCGCTTGTTGAGCCTGTAATAAGTGCTGTTTTCATTCGACATTCCTTCCTGGACGATAAGCTAAAAACAACGATTCAGGTGTTTTTGCACCAAACCCAACAGCCAAAAGAACGCCAGCGACATCACCAGAAAATACAGAGCAGCAACGCCGAAATGCAGGAAAATATTATAGTCCTGCTCGAAGAGTTCTCCTGCCTTGTTCATAATATCTTTCTGTTGGTCAATCACGGGCAATGCAAGATAAACCAGAGCCGTGGAGTGAAACAGGAAAACCACTTCATTGGTATAGCTAGGCCAAGCCAAGCGTAAAGTATTCGGTAAAGTAATCCGGCGGTAGGTTTGCCAGCCCGTCATGCCGTAGGCTGTGGCTGCCTCAAGTTCGCCTTTGGGTACGCTGCGCATTGCGCCGTAGAAAATCTCGGCGGAATAGGCTGTAGTGTTCAAAATCAACACCACAGGCCCGATAAACAAAGGCGACATCACCAGCCAATCGATTCCCCAAACTATCCAATAGTCGACATTGAACGCCAGCATCAGCGAATAGACCATGAAGAACTGGATAAACAGAGGCGAGCCGCGAAAGGCGTAAATAAAGACCTTTGCCGGCCAAGAAAGCGCACGAGAGGGGTGGTTTTTTGCCAGTGCCAACAGCAAAGCCAAAACAAACCCTAGTGGAATCGCCGTAACAACAAAATACAGATTAAACAAAGCAGGTTTTGCCAACAGCACAATATCGTTCAGGAGGTTAGCCAGCATTTTGGCCTCCTTCTGTTGCCATACCGCGTGAGACGCGGCGGGTTAATTTCCGAAAACCCCATTCTGAGATTAGGGTCAACAGAATATAAAACAGGAATAAAACCAGATAGTACCGCCAACGCCAATCGCCATGAAGCATACCCGCGAAGGCAAAATAGTTCGGTGCGCCAAGCCGTTCTGCCCATTGGACAATATCGGCAATCTGCAATAACGACAGTAGCGACGTCGCTTTCAGAAGCAGCATCCAGACATTCGATAGCCCTGGCAAGGCATAGACCCACATTTGCGGCAGATGCACCCGATATAGGGTCTGGCGCGAGGTCATACCATAGGCTGTAGCGGCCTCAAGCTGGCCTTTCGGCACGGCGTGCATTGCACCGTAAATGACATTGGCACAGAATGCACCATACACCAGACCTAACGAAACACAGGCCATCAGAAAATATTCAATACTGCTTAACGCCCATTGTGCCGCATCACATGGCGGCCAAAGCGCACCAGCAAGCTCAGTAGGGCTGCAATGTATCTGTGCCAGTAATTTCTCGACACCAATTTCAAAAGCCAGAGGGAAAAAAATCAAGAACAGCACATCGGGAATACCGCGCACCATGGCAATATAGCCTGAACCGATCATATGACTCAGCGGATTCGATGACCGCTTCATCGTTGCCCCGATCAATCCAAACATCAAGGCAAAAATCGCGCCCAACACCGCCGCACCTAATGTCCAGCGCACCGAAGCATACCAGCTTAAATGCTTGCCATTGCTGATATAGGCCAGCGCGCCAGCATAGTCATACTCTGCAATGGCTGCAAAAAAAGTATCCATCGGGCTTACCCTGCACTCTATTTTAGAGTGCAGGGTATAGTTCCTTTATTGATAGAATGGTCCGATATCGAAATACTTTTTCAACAGAGCATCAAT
>JAHDDM010000002.1 GCA_020629355.1 Rhodospirillaceae bacterium | reverse complement strand
CTTTATTGCTGAAAACCGCTCTAGCCCTGCACAGACCCTCGCGTCCAAAGCACCCACTGACCAGCAGGGTTCTGACAGGCAGTCTGCAAGACGCTCTCGTTCGCGCCGTCAACGCTAACATCAGCCACTAAATCCTGGCAAGCAAAGCCCTCGCTGCCCGTATAGCGGTCTGTCACCCTAAATTGTCCTGTTGCCTTCTGTTCTGGCATAGACCAGCTATGAGCCTGCCCCATCTCCTCCGCCACCAGAGCCTGATGTGATGTCGCTGCCAACTGATTCTGTATTTTGAACAGCAGACGCTGTATTGCACCCTCGTGTTTTACTAAAGAATGTCCAGCATAGCCGCCCAAGGCGGTATAGAACAGGCTAAGAAACACACGCTGAGTAGAAGCATCATTAACACTGATCAGCTTAAACGGAAGAGTCCTTAACGGAAGAGAGTTCGTATGGTACGTTCCCAAATAACCACCAATCAGCACGCCAGCAATGGTGTATTTTGCCAAACGATTTTTGTATTCCAGTTCGCTTTCTCCGCGCTTTGGCGCGCCACAGGCCAGCATAGAGGCGCTAAGGGCAACTGCAACGCCGATACGAAGGGAGTTTTTGAAGAGCTTGGGGGTGTTTTTCTGAGTTTTCATAACATCACTTCTGAAAGTCTTAGGCAGCATATAATAATGATACAAGCAAAATTTGTGCTAATTTCATTATTGCAAAGTTAAGGACTGGAAAAAAGCCAAAAAAGTGTTATTTAAGAGTAACAAACTCTCGTGAGTATAGCCACATGACCAGAGCCCTTGACAGAGCGAATGACACAGCAAAAATCTTGCTGGAAACGGAGTCGATCCAGTTTTCACCAGAGAAACCCTTCACCTTCACCAGCGGTCGCTGCTCGCCAGTCTACGTTGACTGCCGCAAGTTGATCGGCTTTGTTGAAGAACGCCGAAAAATCGTCCAGATGTGGAAAGAGATGCTGCTGGAAAAGCTGCCTGATCTCCCTTTTGATTGTGTTGCAGGCGGCGAGACCGCAGGTATTCCTTACGGTGCATTTCTGGCTGAAGCCTTGGATAAACCCATGGCCTATATCCGTAAAAAACCCAAAGGCTTTGGGCGCAATGCCAGCATTGAAGGCAATCTGAGCATTGGAGAGCGTGTTTTGCTCGTGGAAGATTTATCCACAGATGGCGGGTCAAAGCTACGTTTCATCGAAGCAGTTCGCAAAGCCGAAGCAGAAATTTCCCATTGCATCGTTATTTTTAATTACGGGATATTTACTTATAAAAACAACCATTTGTCCGATGCTGGCGTCACATTGCATTCGCTGGCAACTTGGGAAGACATTCTGAACTATGCGCGTCATAACAACAGCTTTACGCCCAAAACCATTGCTGAAGTTGAGCGTTTTCTTGCCGCCCCTGATGACTGGTTGCCTCGGAGTCGGATGAAGTTGGAAAGTTTTGATGAGAATTGCTCTTGAAATTGGGCATTAAGCCCTTAATTAAGCGTATCGCACTTTTGTGACAGGACACGACAGACCATGACCGAAGATACTACCGAACAACAGCCTGCTGAAATTATTGAAGACGCGCCTGAGGCAGAAACAGAAGTTTCAGAAAATACTGAAATTGCTGAACTACAGGCTCAGATTGCCGATCTTGAGGATCGTTTGAAACGCTCCTTTGCTGAACAGCAAAATCAGCGACAACGGATGTTGAAAGACAAGGCCAATGCGGATCGTTACGCGGGGGCAAAGCTTGCTGGTGATTTACTCGAGGTCATGGATAATCTTGAACGCGCGGTAAGCTCAGTACCGATTTCCTTGGCCGATAACGAACATGTCAGCAATCTCACCACGGGGGTACAGCTTGTTCTTGAGCAGATGACTCAGGTCTTGGCGACACACTCGATTCGCAAGATTAGCCCCATGGGCGAAATGGTGAATTACGAATTCCACGAAACCGTTGCTGAGGTTGATGACAATCCTGCTGCACCAAAACATGTCATTGACGTCTTGCAACCTGGCTATGTCATGCATGATCGCCTGCTACGCCCTGCCAAGGTGGTGATTTCTTCTGGTCGGATGCGTGATGATAATGCCGATGCCGACCCCGTTGATCAAAAGATATAAATGCTGAAAATTCAGTCTCTTGGGCTGATATGCCAAGGGTTGGGTTTACGCCTTCTTGGGATTGTTTCGACGCAAGACCCGCTGGATGGGACAGAATGCCAGATTGCCCTAATCGGCAATATTGGCGACGATTTTTGGCAATTTCTTACTGCCGCACCAGAATATAGTGATGGCTTGCCAGACAGGCTTGATCGATACTGCCGCCGCACTTTGACAGAAAGCGCACCAAAGAACGCGCGTTTGATCATGCCAAGCGATCAACCTTACGCGCCTTTTCAAAGTTGGGCGCAAGGCTTAGGCACAATGCACCCCTCGCCATTGGGGATGTTGATTCACCAAGACTATGGCCTGTGGTTTGCCTTTCGCGCGGCTTGGCGTTTTCCAGCGAATACATTTATTCTTAATCAGCCACAACAAAGTACTTCGCCGTGCCAAACCTGTGCTGATAAGCCGTGTTTGAACACCTGCCCTGTATCTGCATTTTCTGCCACAGGACTTGCCGCCGATACATGCCGTGATTATCTTACAGCAGCGCCGAATCCCTGTATAGCCCATCAATGTCAAGCGCGACTGGCCTGCCCTATCGGAGAAAAATACCGTTATCAGCCTGAAGCAGGGCAGTTTTTCCTGAAGAGCTTTGCACGTATTGCTCAATAACGGCCTTTCTGGTATAATCGGATTATGTCTGACTCTACACGCATAGGCACAGTCCGCCCCAAAGCCCTCGCTCCGATTGGTGATCGGAAGCGTGCTGCAACCAGTCGTGGCGGCGGTGATCAAGGCGGGGGGCAGCGTAAAGTCGTACGCCATGATCCTTTTGACCTTCAAACGGCGGTTTATCGTCTAGCGCTTTTACTCGAACGGGATGACGGCGCACCGCCAGAAAGCGTGCCTCGGCGCGGCTATTATCTGAACGTTCTGGTTTAACAGGCTGAATTCATCGCTTTCATCATCTCGAAGGCTTCTAATGCACTGCGGCGGCTTTCTGCCAAATCGAGCATGGGATGGGGATAATCTTCGCCTAAAGCAACGCCAGATTCACGCAAAACATTCTTCGGTGCTTGCCATGGCTTATGCAAAAAATCCTTGGGTAGTTCCTGTAATTCAGGCACATAGCGCAAGGTATATGCGCCGTCTGGATCGAATTTCTCACCTTGAAGGACAGGGTTGAATATCCGAAAATACGGTGCACCATCCGCACCACTACCTGCCACCCATTGCCAACTCGCGCTATTGCTGGCGTGATCCGCATCGCTCAAGGTATCCCAAAACCATGCCTCGCCTACCCGCCAATCCACCAGCATATTCTTCACCAGAAACGAGGCAACAATCATCCGCACGCGATTGTGCATCCAGCCCGTCTGGTAAAGCTGGCGCATTCCAGCATCAATGATGGGATAGCCCGTTTGCCCCATCTGCCAACGCCAGAGTTTCGGATGTTTTTGCCGCCATGGAAAGTGATCAAAAGCTGGGTTGAAGTTTTTTCGGCGTAATTCTGGATTATAATACAGGATAGAGAGAGAAAATTCCCGCCAGGCCAATTCTTTGTGGAAATGTTCGACATCACTTGGTGAACCAGAGATATAGGCGGCATGATAGGCGTGATTCGGAGAAATTTCGCCAAAATGTAATGCACTCGATAGCCGCGAAACATTCGACAAGGCAGGTCTGTCGCGGCCTTCTTTGTAGCCCTTTAGACCATTCTCGACAAAATGCTGCAATCTGGCCTGTGCCGCCTGTTCTCCGCAAGGTTCATCCGCTAAAAAATCCCGCGCCCAATCTTGATCTGGAACAAGCTTTAGGGTGTCTATCCCCTGCCCCGCATCAATATCGGCAAAAGATATATCGGGCTGTGCAAGCGGTTCACGAGGCGGCGGCATATCCAAACTGGCTCTACGGTAAAAAGGCGTAAAAACCTTATAGGGCGTTCCATCGGGCTTGCTTAATGTCCATGGCTCCCACAATAGGGAAGCCTGAAAACTTTCAGCACGAATCCCCTGTTGCTTGAGTGCTGATTTCATCTGTTGATCACGCCGCATTCGCCAAGGTTCATAGGCGCGATTCCAAAAAACTGCCCCAATCTGCCACTCCTGCACCAAATTCGGTATAATCTTACGGGCATCACCGCAAAAGACCTGTAGCTTGCCTTCCAAAGACTCGTTTAGTTTCATAAGGCTCTTATGCAGCCAGACCCTAGAGGCCGCGCCCATGGCATCCTCTCCTGCCTGAACATCATCAAGAATATAAACGGGAATCACCGCGCCAAAACGCGCCGCCGCACTCAGAGCTGGATTATCACTAAGGCGTAAATCTTGTCGGAACCAATGGATTGCTCTTGTCATTATTTTGGTATAATAAAGCCAACAATGACCGATACTCAACAGTTACTTAAAGGCTACAGTGATTTTCATCAACGCTACTTTCGTGATGAACCCAAGCTGTACGAAAGGCTTCACCGCGACGGACAAAGCCCAAAGGTTCTTGTCGTGGCCTGTAGCGATTCAAGAGCCGATCCCGCATTGATTACGGGTGCGCAACCTGGCGATATTTTCGTTGTCCGCAATGTTGCCAATATCGTTCCCTGTTTTACCTCCAAAGTCCATAGTGTCGGCTCGGCGTTGGAATACGGCGTGAAACACCTGAAAGTACAGCATATTCTAGTGCTAGGTCATAGTGCCTGTGGCGGGATCAAGGCTTTACTACACGACGAGGTCAAGGACAGCGACTGTATCGATGGCTGGATTGCACATGCCGCACCAGCAAAAGACCGTGCGCTCAAGAAATGTCCCATTGATTCTGCTCAAGAATGCTGCGAGCGTGAAAATATTATCCTGTCGATTGAGAATTTACTCAGTTACCCTTGGGTGAATGATCGCGTTGCAGCAGGAACACTGCAAGTACACGGCTGGCATTTCAACATCGCCGATGGCATTCTGTATCAATACAATCCTGTTACAGGTAAATTTGAATAGATATGGCTCGCCCCCTGTACAATGATTGCATTTTACAGAGTATTAAGGTGAGCGCAAACAAAGAGATATGGCTATTTTCGCAAATATTGCAGCGGATCAAGTGGTTTGCCGCCCTGTCTGATCTCGAAATGTAACTGCCCATGAGCAACATTGCCGCTTTTGCCACTCCGTGCAATGACCTGACCTTGCCTGACGCTATCGCCGCGTTTCACCAGCAATGCCTGATTATGCGCATATGCTGACATGAAGCCCTTTTCCTCGCCCTGTTCATGGCGAATAATCAGAATACGCCCAAAACCACTGAGTTTATCGCCAGCATACACCACTGTGCCATGAGCGGTCGCTTTGACAGGACTGCCCACCTTAGCGCTGATATTGATGCCGTCATTGCGCACCCCGCCCGCTTTACTGCCAAATTGCGAAATTACCTTGCCTTGTAAAGGCCAGATAAAGCCGAAACCCGTGGCTTTCGAGGACTTTTGTGTTGAGACTGTTGCTGTTGGTTTTGCTGTCTTTGGTTTCGTCACCTTCGGCTTCGGTGACGCAATCTTTTTCGGTGCGCTGGTCTTTGCTGCCACTTGAACAGCGCGTCTTGGCACACGCACGACTTTCATTGTGGCAAGCTTCGGTTGCGGTTTCTTGAGCGAAACAGCTTTACGTGGTGCTTTCTGCACCACTTCAGCGCGATATTGACTTGAGGGTATCCGTAATTTACGCCCCACCGTAATCCTGTACGGAGCTTTAAGTTCGTTCAGTCGCGCCAACCCTGACAGGGAGACGCGATAATCTTCGGCAATACGACTTAAAGTTTCGCCTTGAACCACCGTATGTACCCGTAATTCTGGCATTTTCAGACGTTGACCAGCGCGCAAATTATAGGGTGCTTTCAGGTCGTTCGCCTTGATCACATCTTGGCTTGAGACATAATGATCCTGTGCAATTCCATAGACGCTCTCGCCAGAGGTAACACGGTGCAAGACCTTGGAGGACGGCGGAGTAACAAGCACCTGAGTTTGACTACAGCCAGCAGTCAATAATGCCAGCAGCAATAGGCCAGTTATACGCCCGAACATTCTACCCTATACTTTCTTGTCCAGCCATGTAAGGCCGCAAGACCTCTGGGATAATGATTGTTCCATCCTGCTGCTGGTAATTCTCCATGACCGCAATCAGGGTGCGCCCGACAGCAAGGCCAGAACCATTTAGCGTATGAATCGGGACATTGCCCGTATCGGTTTTCATCCGTCCACCCATGCGCCGCGCTTGATATCCGCCGCAATTCGAGCAGCTAGAAATTTCCCGATAGCTCTGCTGCCCAGGAAGCCAGGTTTCGATATCATAGGTCTTCACTGCCCCAGGCCCCATATCGTTCGAGCATAACAACATCACACGATAAGGTATTTTCAACGCCTTCAAAACATTTTCAGCACAATCGGTCATGCGTTCCAATTCGTCCATGGAATGATCAGGGTGGCTTAACGTCACCATCTCGACTTTAGAAAATTGATGCTGACGCAACATCCCGCGCGTATCACGCCCTGCAGCACCTGCCTCGCGGCGGAAACATTGCGTCAAGGCAGTTAAGCGTATGGGCAGTTCATCAGGGGCAAAAATCCGCTTGGCAGCATAATTCGTCAAGGGGACTTCAGAGGTCGGGATCAACCAGTAATCATCCGTCACATGATACAGGTCTTCGCTAAATTTCGGTAGCTGTCCCGTATTGTACATGCTTTGCGTATTCACCAGCACTGGCAGAGCCACCTCCCTCAAGCCATGTTGGGCAATATGCATATCAATCATAAAATTGCCCAATGCCCGCTCAAGACGCGCCAGGTCGCCAAACAGCGTATTAAAGCGCGCCCCTGCAAGCTGTGTTGCCCATGGAAAATTCATCAGCCCCAAGGCTTCGCCAAGTTCAAAATGCTCTTTTGGCGCAAAAGTAAACTCTGGCACAGTACCCCAATCGCGCACCAGAACATTGTCCGCTTCGCTATTGCCATAAGGCACGCTATCATCTGGCAAGTTCGGAATCGCTGCCAAGACATCATGCAATTGCTCTTTCAAGATTTTCTGCGCCTCTTCCAGCTTGGCAATCTCCGTCTTCATCCCTTGAACGCGGGCAATAATCTCATCGGCATTCGCACCAGAACGCTTCGCCTTAGCAACCTCGGTAGACAGCGTATTTCGCGCGCTTAAAAGATTTTCCTTCTCCGTAATCAACGCACGGTTTTGGCTATCCAGTTCCAGAATCTCGGCTGCCTTTGGCGCGATATTCCGCAAGGCAATCAAGCGGTCAAATTGATCAGGGTTGTCCCGTATGGCACGAATATCATGCATCTGTTGTATCCTCTGCTTCTTCTTTAGCGGCTTTCTTTTCAATCATTTTAGCGCAAATAATCGAGATTTCGTACAGCAGGATAATCGGAATCGCCAAACTGATTTGACTGATCGGATCAGGTGGGGTCACGATAGCCGCCACAACGAATGCCAATAGAATCGCATAACGGCGTTTCGTAATCAAGCCCTGAGCATCCGTTATTCCTGCCCGTACCAACAGCACCAACAATACTGGCAGCTCAAAACAGACCCCGAAGGCCAGAATCAATCGCATCACTAAGGACAGATACTCGCTGACTTTCGGCTCAAGCACAATCGCCATTTGACCATCACCCGCCGCCTGCTCGAAACCAAGGAAAAACTCCCACGCCACAGGAACCATCAGATAATAGACAAAAGATGCCCCCAACAGGAACAACACAGGCGTCATCAGGAGAAACGGTAAAAATGCTTTCTTTTCATTCTGAAACAGACCTGGGGCAACAAACAGCCAGATTTGCGATATTAAAACAGGAAAGGCCACACAGAAGGCGGCAAAAAAAGCAATCTTGACATCGGTAAAGAATTTCTCGTGCAGAGCCGTGAAAATCATTCGGCGTTGCTCCTGATCCTGCCACAGCTCGGATAGGGGCGCTGCCAGAAAGTTAAAAATATTATCGGAAAAATAAAAACAAACCAAAAACGCCAGCAATAGAGCCACAAAAGAATACAGCAAACGCGTCCGCAATTCCTTGAGATGCTCGATAATCGGCGCGCGACTGTTATCAGGATTGTCTGAATCGGTCATAAGGTTTTCTTGGAATCGGGATGTAATTGCACCTGAGAAACCGCCTTGACCTCTTGGATTGTTTCCTCAGCCTCTTTCTGAATTTCCGTATCGCCTACTATGTCCTGAAACAATTTATCACCAGACATATCATGGGTCTCTTTCAGCAGCTCTTTCTTGATATCCTCAACATCGGCAGAACGGGCGGCCTCATCCATCGCACTTTGAAAATCCGCACTGACCGAACGGATTTTCGCTAAAAATCCTCGTACCGTGCGCAAGACACGCGGTATCTCGCGCGGACCCACCACGACTAACGTCACCAATGCAACAAGGAGAAGTTCGCTCCAGCCTATGTCAAACATGAGCCCTCAGCTAAAAGTTGCGCAAGAAATTATTTTTGCGTTTCTGAGGAGTGCTGGGCTTGCGCTGACTTTTCTTCTTCCGCACTATCGGCGGTCAAGGCCTCAGCCTTTGCAGGCGAATCTGTTGCGTCTTCTTTAATGTTCGACTTGAAGGCTTTTAAGCCTTTGCCCAAGTCACCCATCAAACCAGAAATCTTGCCACGTCCACCGAACAGAATCAAAACCACCACCAGAACAATCAGCCAATGCCATATACTAAATGCACCCATAAGTTTTCTCCAAGAAACAAGCACCACATAGCAAAATGCAGCATGAAATTTATTACCCTAGTCTAGGTTGTGTTGCAGACGAATTCAAGCCCTGAAGACAAAAGCCATATTCGGATCAATAATGATTCGATGAAACGAACCAGCAGAAGGCGTATAGACACCAGGCTGTCGAACATGCAGATGCATCTCGGCGGCATAAGGACTAAGTGCGCGCAAATGAATCAAACTGCTGCCGCCTAAAACCCTTGAGGCCACAACCTGCGCATGACCAAGCGCAAATTCGTTCTCAGCAGAAGGTAAAAGCTGCATCCCCTCTGGCCGTACAACCATGACGCCCCGTTCACCTTTCGGCGCTGAGACCCCTGTTGCAAAGACCCCAAACGCCGTCTTGAAACCCTCGGAAGTAAACTCACCCGCGATATGATTAACCTCGCTCATAAACTCAGCGACAAAAACCGATTCTGGCTGATAATAAATTTCTTCAGGGCTACCCGTCTGCGCAATCCGTCCATCCGCGCCTAAAATCGTGATGTGATTCGCCATATGCAGAGCATCCGCTGGGTCATGGCTGGCAATCAACGCACTGGAACGGGTCGCGTGTAATAAATGCAGAATATCATCGCGGGTTTGCTCTTTCGTGCGTCCATCAAGACTACTAAAGGGTTCATCGAATAACACTATCGCGGGCTTGGCGATAATCGCGCGCGCAATCCCTACCCTTTGCTGTTGACCACCAGAAAGCTGATGCGGATAATGCTCCGCAACAGAATCAAGGCCAAAGCGCATGGTCATGGCATCAACCAGCACTTTTTGCGCGCTATCTAGCTGGCGCGAAAAACAACGCAAGCCAAAGGCAATATTTTCCCGTGCCGTAAGATTCGGAAATAAAGCATGATCCTGAAACACCAGCCCAATCTTGCGCATATCTGGTGGCAAGTGACCGCTGGATTTACCATGAATGATAATTTCGCCAGACTGCACTGTCTCAAGACCAGCAATTAAGCGCAACAAAGTCGTCTTGCCACTGCCAGAAGGCCCAAGAAGGAAATGAATCTGCCCTTCTTCCACCTGCAAGGAAATGTCCTGCAAAGGATTAACCTGATCAGCTTGATAACGATGATGCAGCCCGCGAATCTCAAGGCGCGGCGGCGGGGTATTCAAAGAAGGGCATACAGCAGGATTCATCTTAGGCCTGTTCTGCCACAGTCATCATCTTGGGTCAAAAGAAAGTATGACTTTCAATGCGGCTTCGGACAGTGTATTGTCACAATTGTATCTTATTTAGACTTTGAGGAATACAATGAGTTTTGAAGAAGAAGTAGAAGACGAAGAAGAGTTTTTACCGCCCTATCCAGCTTACGAAGATGTCGAGGTTGAAATTTGGGCTGTTCTTGGCGGTGCAGAAGTGCGGATCAGCAACCTTTTGAAAATTGGTCGCGGCGCGCTAATTGACCTTGACCGTGATATTAGTGACACCATCGACATTTTTGCGAACGGTCAACGAATCGCACTGGCAGAAATTGTCATCAGCGACGATAAGCTCGCCTTTCGAGTCACCAAAGTCTTCAAGCGCAATCTGTTGTTCAATGATTTTCCATTGTTGAACAAGATGATCAACTAGACCTTTTTTCTCGTTGGAATACACATGATGGACTGGCAGGAAAAGCTATCCAATTTTTCTGCTGGCTGTCGCACTTTTCTTGCTGGCTGTCGCCAGTGGATATGGCCTTCGATGGGCTGGCGACGCTTTATCCGCTATCAATTCATCAAGCTCTCGCGGATGACCGGTGGGAAAAAAAGCATCGCCAAAGGATTCGCGAGCGGTGCTGCCGTAAGCTTCACGCCTTTTATCGGTCTGCATTTTATTTTCGCGGGGCTGCTTGCGAAAGTTCTACGCGGCAATATTGTCGCTGCCATGATCGGCACGGCAGTGGGAAATCCCTGGACCTTCCCCTTTATCTGGTTCGCCAGCTACAGGTTAGGTCTCTCTATACTGGATTGGGATAAACACGATGACTATGATTTTGATCAAGAGCTTTCGATTACGACTCTGCTCAGCAACCCGTTAGATATTTTTTTGCCGATGCTGATCGGTTCTCTTCCGCTTGTGCTGATAGTTTGGCCTATTGCCTACTATATTGGTTTACGCGGATTGAACCTACAGCAGAAAAACAGGAAAAAGATAGCTAAGTAGAGGATTCTGCATGATTATTGGGGTAGGCATTGATCACTGCCAAATATCACGAATGGCAAAGACATTAACGCGTTATTCTCGCGGCATGGAACGGCGGTATCTTACGGGCGAGGTCGCCTATTGCAACCGCCAGCCGCATCGCCGTATCCCGCGCTTTGCCATGCACTTCGCCGCCAAGGAAGCCACGGCAAAGGCACTGGGTACTGGCTTCAGGAATGGTGTTTCCCTCTCGACGATTGAGGTTGTGCATTTGCCTACTGGACAGCCCACCATACAGCTACACGGTGCAGCAAAAGACCGCCTGATACAGCTCATCCCCACAGGGATGCAGGCCAATATCCAACTATCTCTCACAGACGAGGCCGATCTGGCCTCGGCAATTTGTGTCATCGAAGCAACGCTTTTTCCATGACTTTCTTTTCATACTAGCCTAATAAAGAGCTAATATTCTATAGACTACAGGCTACTCAATGAAAGCTGATGCTACGCCCGCTCCTGGTTTCATGCGCACATGCATGGATACTGTGGTGACGGTATTTTACGCGCTGATGATTGCACTGGTTTTGCGCACCTTTGTGATCGAGCCCTTCAAAATCCCCTCTGGATCAATGTTGCCCAACCTGCTTGTTGGTGATTTTCTGTTCGTCTCGAAATACTCTTATGGCTATTCGCGCTATTCATTCCCTTTCGGCATTTTTCCCTTTGAAGGCCGATTCATGGCGATAGACGATCCTAAGCGCGGCGATATTGCCGTCTTCCGCAACCCGAAACGTGATGATGTCAATTATGTCAAGCGCATCGTAGGCTTGCCAGGGGATACAATCCAAGTCAAGGAAGGCCAGCTATTCATTAACGAGAAACCCGTACGGCGCACCGAAAAAAACCTCCCCGAATATATTAAGAATAATGGTCGCGTGAAAAGCTATATTGAGCGCTTCCCAAGCGGGCATCAGCACGAGATTCTCGAAACCAGCGGCGATAAAGGTGTTGCAGACAACACCCAAATGTATCGTGTACCGCCAAACCATTACTTTATGATGGGTGATAACCGCGACAATTCCTCGGACAGTCGCTTTATGGATAATCTCGGCTTTGTGCCACTGGATCATATCGTTGGCCGTGTCGAGTTCATCTTTTTCTCTCACGACTTCAGCGATGGCTACGACGTGCGATTCTCTCGCATCTTTTCAAGTATCAATTAAAGCGGATGCTCTTTAAGGACATAACAAGATTCAGCAAACTGGCATTTCAGGAAAATGATCCGCTTTTCGCCACGGCCTTACGCCACACCAGCAGCAATAGCGGTGCAAGCTACGAACGTTTAGAATTCCTTGGTGATCGTATTCTAGGACTTTGCATTGCCGAAATGCTGTATCGGCTGTATCCTGACAGTGCCGAAGGTGGTCTTGCGAAAAGACACGCCGAATTGGTGAGTGCCAGCTGCCTTAGCGAGATTGGCCTTGCATTAAAAATCGACAAAGACATTGATATTCAAGGAAACTTACCCACTGTCGCAATACGTGCAGATGTCATGGAAGCGATTATTGGCTTTCTGTATATCACAGGCGGAATGACACCCTGCCAGCACTTTATCGAGCATTTTTGGCAGCCACTGGCACAAGCCATGCAGTCCCCGCCAGATAATCCGCGAAGCCAGCTTCAGGAATGGGCCATGCAGAACAGATTATCGCCGCCAAACTATCTTGAGATTGCACGCACCGGCAGTCAACATGCGCCAGAATTTTGCTTTGAGGTGCATGTCAAAGGATTAGGCTCAGCACAGGGTTGGGGCAAGACCAAGCAAACAGCCAAGAGTGCAGCAGCAGCCGAATTGATCAAAGAAATGCTATGATAAATACTGAAAAAACAAAAACCTATTGCGGCTTTGCCGCTGTTATTGGCGCAACAAATGCTGGAAAATCTACTCTAATCAACCGTCTGGTTGGACATAAGGTCAGTATCACCTCGCGCAAGGTTCAGACCACTCGTAGTCGCGTTCTGGGTCTGATTCAAGAACCCCAACATCAGATTATTTTGATGGACACGCCAGGCATTTTCACTGCAAAAACTCGTCTGGAGCGCGCCATGGTCGATGCGGCCTGGCGGAGTATCACCGATACTGGTCTTGCGGTGCATGTTGTCGATTGTCTGGTAGGCTTTGGCGAGCATGAGCAGCGCATTCAAAAATTCTTGAAAGAGAAAAAAGTTCCCGCAATTCTGGTCTTAAACAAGATTGACCTGCTGGAAAAAGACTTGCTCTTACAGCTTATTGACCAGTTTCAACAGAGCGAGACCTATCAGGATGTTCTGCTGATTTCTGCGACACAGGGCAAAGGAGTCAAGGGAGTCTTGGAACGACTGCAACAGACCATGCCTGAAAGCCCCTTTCTGTATGATCGTGCGCAAATTTCTGATCTGCCAGAACGCCTATTGGCTGCCGAAATTGTCCGCGAACATCTTTTTGACCGCCTGCATCAAGAGATACCCTATGCCCTTACTGTCGCGCCCGAACTCTGGAAAGAACGCAAGGACGGCTCTGTCGAAATTTCCATGTGCATTCTGGTGAAAAAACAAGGCCATAAAGGCATTGTGATTGGCAAAGGCGGTGAAACGCTCAAAGCGATTGGCATCGTTTCGCGCAAGGAACTCCAACGGGTACTCGAATGTACGGTGCATCTGAAACTGTACGTCAAGGTCAACGCGCGTTGGCAAGAAGACAGCCAGCATTACCAGACATGGGGTCTGAACTTTAACCCTTCTTAGGTATAGCCAGTCTCATATAGTCTATCCCATATAAAATGATCATATGGGATAGGCTATATCTTTTTATCGCTCACGCCTGTTCGCCTTGCGGCTCAGGCTCCGCGGGGGCAGCGCATACGCGCTGGTCGCGCAGTCGCGCTCCTATAGCGAGTCTCACATAATCAATTTATGTGGGACTCGCTATAGTGTCGTCATATCGCCCCAAAGATAATCCCGCGCAACCCAGCCATCAAGCTTGCCATGTTTGGGATCATTAAAGCCGATATGACACCAACCAATGATGCACTCTATCCGCTGCACCACCAAATGCTTCGGCAATAAAGCAATCGGATGATGATGATTGGCTTCGGCATACATCATTGCCTGCTTGATATTCACCACAATTAAAGTCGGTTTCGAGCCCAACTGATTACTTTTGATCCAGCCAGTTTGGCCCTCAAAATCCCGAACCCGATACCAGCTTGGCTTAGCGTTAGAAAAACGTGTATCATCATCCCCCTCCTGCTGGTAAACCTTATCAGGATACAGCACACTCAGTATCTCAAATGGTGTTCCGCGTTGACCATAAACCGCCAGAATGGGATGGGTTGTGCTGTTTCCGGTACGCATATTGGTCTCGGAAAAGTTCATACTGTAAAAGGTCTGCGCCCAAGTTTGAGGCGCACTCAAAACCATGAGCGCCAACAAAAACAACAGTGCAGACAGACGAAAAAGAATCATTTAAGACTATTCTCTATCATTTTTAACAATATTTCGCTATCTGATATAGTGGCTTAACTTATTAGGAAACGTTATGGCACAAGATAGACTCAGTGTTTTTGTCACACGGAAACTTCCAGATATTACAGAGACTGATTTATTCAGCCACTTCGACTGTACCCTGAACCTTTCTGACAAAGCGCTATCACGCGATGAATTAATCGATGCCATGTGCCAGAATGACGTTCTGGTGCCTACCGTCTCGGATCAGATAGATGGTGATATGCTGGCACAGGCAGCAAAAGTTCGCAAGTTAAAGATGATCGCTTCTTTCGGCACTGGAGTCGATCATATTGATCTGCTCAGTGCGCAACGCTTCGGCATCACCATCAGCAACACACCGGATGTCTTGACCGAAGATACAGCAGACATGGCGATGGCCTTGATTTTGGCTGTTCCGCGCCGTCTTGTTGAAGGCGAGACTCTATTACGTTCAGGGCGTTGGCGCGGCTGGTCGCCAAGTGGAATGCTTGGCCACCGTATCTGGGGCAAAAGTCTTGGCATTATTGGCATGGGGCGAATCGGTCAAGCGCTCGCGCGACGTGCGGCGGGATTTTCCATGAGCGTTCACTATCACAACCGCAACCGCCTTGATCAAGAAACCGAAAAAGCATTGGGCGCAACCTATTATTCCAGCCTTGATCAGATGTTATCACAAGTCGATGTCGTCTCGATCCATTGTCCGCATACTCCCGCGACATATCACCTTTTGAACGAACGGCGCATCGGTCTGCTTCAAGCCCACGCTATGGTGATCAACACTTCACGCGGCGAGATTATCGAAGAACCTGCTTTGATTAAAGCGCTCAAGCGTCAAGAAATTGCCGGTGCTGGTCTTGATGTCTTTGAGAATGAAGAGCACATCAATCCGCAATGGCTCAAAATTGAAAATGCCGTTCTCCTGCCGCATATGGGTTCTGCCACCATCGAAGGCCGCGAATCCATGGGCAACAGGGTATTACGCAATATTATCGCACTGAAAAACCAGCAGCCCATTCCTGATCTGGTGGAAAGTGCCCAATTTTAATGGGTTTCTATAGCATGATCGTTTAATTTTGATCATACTATAGAATATCTTTGATGCGCTTACGGTCGTCAATCAGGCGCATCAGGTACTTCGAGAGCTTGCAATCATCACAAGCCTCTGCCACTCTTTCGGCATAGTCGGTGGCATAGTCAAAGTCATTCCTGCCATACAGATACGACATGGACATGACCGCCAACATTTCCGGATGGTCTGGAAAATGATTCATCACCCGTTGCGCGGTGCGTTGGGCAACTTTGTAATCCCGCTCGTTCAGTAAGGCACGGGCATTGAGGAACCAGGCCTCTGGATTAACCCGTCCGTTAGAATTATTCATATACGGGCGCAATTTGAATATTGCGCGTTTATAATTCCCCCGTTGCAACAGATCAAATATCTCTTTCGGAATGCTTTGAAAGCCGTAATCCCGCCAGTTGGTCATACCATAATTAAAGTCGACATCCTGTGCCAACAATGGCTTTACAGGAACAAATAGCATCACTAAAAGCATGAAAAATTTGAATACTGATATGCGCATTATGCCCTCATTGATCTGATTAGGTAGCGTACTGACCATATACAGAATTTTTATCTTATTGGCAAATTGGGCACTCTTTACGGCATTGCTGAAGCGCAAGCTTCTGCATACGGGTGAACAGACCATCATACAGCAAGACTTGATTGCGCAATCCGCCCGCAAGCTCAAGAATTTCGCGGATAGCTTCTTGCGCCAGCATCGTGCCGATAATACCTACCGCCGTCCCCAACACCCCAACCTGCTCGCACCTCGAGACTGCGTCGTCCTGTGGCGCATTCGGATACAGGCCATGAAAACAGGCATTATCTGCCCCTGAAACCAATGTCGCAACATGCCCCTGAAAAGCCTGAGCCGCCGCCGTCACCAGTATCTTCTCCTGCTGTCCTGCCGCCAGAGCTATCTCGGCGCGACTGGTATAGTTATCACTGGCATCAAGCCAGATTGTGCTGGTATCGCAATAAGAAGCCTTAGGGTCAAAACGTTGATGTTGCGCCTGAAATACCGCAACAGAATTCAGATAGCTGAGTTTTTCTGCGGCCACCAAGGCTTTTGGTCGGCCTATGTCGGCCTCGTCAAACAGGGTCTGACGTGGTAGGTTGCTGCGCTCGATCAGGTCATCATCCACCAGCGTAATCTGCCCAACACCCGCCAGAGCCAAATAGGTCGCAGCAGGACAACCCAAACCACCAAGCCCCACCAGCAAAACTTTGGCAGAGAACAGCTTTTCCTGCCCCTCTTCGCCAATTTGCGGCAATATCACCTGTCTGGAGTAGCGCTCAAGGTCTTGATCATTCAGCATTATAGTCCCGAAGAGCCAAAACCCCGCCCACCACGTTCAGTATCATCCAATTCATCCGTTTCCTGCCAGCTCCACTGAGGAGCAGGCAAGATGAGCATCTGTGCAATCCGCATCCCGTGAGATATGGCAAAATTATCCTCGCCGTGATTGATCAAGATAACCTTGACCTCACCGCGATAATCCGCATCAATCGTCCCTGGTGCGTTCAATACTGTCACCCCATGACGCAAAGCCAAACCAGAACGCGGGCGAATTTGAGCCTCGTAACCTGCTGGCAAAGCCAGCCGAAAACCACACGGCACAGCACACCAACCTCGCGCGGGAATAGCAAGCGCTTCGGCTGCCATAATATCCATTGCGGCACTGTGCGCCGTGGCATATTCTGGCAGAGGCAAGCGTGCATCCAAGCGGTGAATTGCAACCTCAATCATGCGAAAAATCCTGTAATTTCAGCACATAAACGTTGCGCTAACGCATCTTTACTGCCCCGTCCCCAATCCGTCACCGCGACTTTGTCACCTTGCTGTGCCAATAATATCAAATGATTCTCCTCGGCACCAAAAGCGGGATTCTGTGCTGAAATTTCATTCAACAACAACCAGTCACAGCCCTTACGACGTAATTTTGCCTGAGCATGATCCAGTGAAGAATCGGTTTCGGCAGCAAAACCAATCACTAATGGCGGTCTGAAAACACTTTGGGTCACAGAAAGTAAAATATCAGGGTTTTCGATCATCTCTAAAGTCAGGGCTGCGCCTTTTTTGACCTTTTGCGCGCGCGGTGCAACCCGCCAGTCTGCCACGGCGGCGGCGGCAATAAAAACATCAATATTCTGTTGCGCCATGACAGCATCCAGCATTTCCTGCGCGGTCTGCACCCCGTGGCATTCCGCACCAGACACAGACAATTCAGAAATTGGACCATGCACAAAAATAACCTCTGCCCCGCAAGCCACCAGTCCACGAACAATAGCACTGGCCTGTTTCCCTGAAGAGCGATTAGCAATATAACGCACCGGATCAATCGGCTCACAGGTAGGGCCGCCTGTGACCAGTATTCTTTTACCCGATAAAGAAGTATCCTTTAGCCCCAAGATATGCGATGCTGCATCTGCAATTTCCTCTGGCTCTGCCATGCGTCCGATGCCATGCTCACCACAGGCCATATCACCGATATTCGGACCCACAAAAGCAACACCCCTGCCCCGCAAGGTCGCAATAGTCTTTTGAGTAGCTTCTGCCTGCCACATCCGATGGTTCATCGCAGGCGCAACCAAAACTGGCGCGGTATTCGCGAGTAACATCGTACTCGGTAAATCCTCCGCCAGACCCAAAGCATATTGCGCCAATATCTGCGCACTGGCAGGAGCAATGACAATCAGGTCACTTTGCCGCGCAAGCTGAATATGGCCGATTTGCGACTCTTGCCCTGCTGCAAACAGGGAATCATAAACTGGATGCTCTGCAATAGCCTCCAGGGAAAGCGGCGTCACAAAATGTCCCGCACTTTTGGTCATCACTGGCACAACACGGTGCCCCTCCTTACGCAACAGGCGCGTCAATTCCAGCGCCTTATAGGCGGCTATTCCTGCACTGATGATCAGAGTTACCGTCGCCATTATTTGCCCTGTTGCCTTATCCCTTATAGCAGCTTACATTAGTTCTGAAACGCATTCAATGAAGACGCGGCTATGGCTAATAATAAAATTCCTGTCCTGATTTCTGGGAACGGTGCAAGTGGTGAACTGATGGCGGCGGCTCTTGCTCAAAGCGGCGTACCCTGTCGTATTCTTGCGCCTGATGTACCAGAAATGCCAATTTCTCAGGCGCGTACCATCGCCATTTGGCGCGGCGGCCTAGAGTACCTTGAGGAAATTTTTACCACGCAAGATTTTTTGGCTGATGGCTATCCAATCCGTGCCATGTCGCTGATTGATGAAAAGGCTGAGGAAACAGTCTATCTGCCAGAAGACATTGATCTTACAGATGAGTATTTTGGTTATAATCTGAATCTACAAGCCTTAACCAAGCGTGCTCGAGACCACAATCTTGCCAGTGGATTAGTCACATATTACCCTAGCCGTGCAGAATGCTGGATTTCAGGGGGTACGCTACGCTCCGAAGATGCGAAAACCCACGAGGCAGAATTGATTATTGTTGCAGAGGGCAAAGATTCTTCCACCGCAACACAGGCCGGTATTGCCCCCTTGCGTTATCAGACAGGCACTGTTGCCGTGATTGCAGTTGTCCAGCACGAAGTTCCCCATGAAGGCTTCGCACGGGAATATCACCGCCCACCTGGGCCTTTGGCCTTTGTACCTCTGGATGAATATCACAGCAGCATCGTCTGGATTCACCACGATACCGAAGCAACCCGTGCGTTGCTGGCAGATGAAGAGCTGTTGCTGCAAAAACTCAATGCCGATAGTCTTGATCAGCTAGAAATCACCGCGCTGACTGAACCAGCAGTGATAATACCGCTCGCTTCACGGCAAAGCCTAACGTTTCGTGGCGCACGCATGGCCTTAATCGGCGAAAGCGCGCATAAAATGCCACCCACTGGCGCGCAAGGACTGAATTTAACTCTGCGCGATATTGCGACACTGCAAAAATTGCTCGTTTCAGCCTATCAACAAGGCCACGATGTTGGCTCAGCAGAACTTTTACGCAACTACAGTGCAAACCGCATGAAAGACAGCCTTGCAATAAGCAGTGCTGTCCATCTGGGCAATGCCTCGATCAGGCTTGGCGGACCTTTTGGCTGGCTAAGACGCACCCTACAACAAAGACTTATGCCGCAATTCCCCACTCTGCAACAGAGCCTGATTCGTCATGCTCTGTATGGTTTCTGAACTGCTCCAGAAATCAGCGCACCGATCCCCAATGCAACAAAAAGCCCTGTGATGATCAGCACGCCCTGTCCGCCTAAATGGATATAAATCGCACCCGCCGTTAAAGCCGAAAAGATATTTGCCAAAGAAATCAACAATGACCCACCAGCCTCACAGGCTGCACGATCACTAACCTTACCAAGCGCGACGAGTTTTTTTGTGCCCGCAACCATGGTCATGCTCCAGCCAATACCTAATAAGACCAATGCCGTCATAAAATGGGCATAGTTATGCCCAAACATCAGAACCATCATACAGGCTATCATCATCGCAAATCCCAAGAGACCGCAAAAAGTCGCGCCAAAACGGTCTGAAATCCATCCGCCAACAGGTGCAGGCGCAAACATTCCCAACAGATGCAGACTGATCACTACGGCACTGTGATCAATCACCATACCATGATCAAACATCCACGGCGTGGTCGCGTTCATGGCCAAGGTCATTGCGCCATAACCACAAGCTCCAACCAATGCTGCCGCCCAAAAATATACCGAACCTAAAACCCGCTTCACCGCCGCAATATCCAAGGATTCAGGAGCAGTCTCTGATGATGTTTTTTTCAAGAACATGATCAAAATCAAAACCAACAGGCCAAAACCCATCATCAACAATGGAACAGCCAGTAAAGGCGTTTCAGTGGCAGTCCGTTGTGCAAAGTGCGCTGAGGCTGGCCCGATAAACGCTGCCAATAGCCCACCAAGCAGAATACACCCACTGATACGACCGCCAACTTCAGCTGGTGCACCGTCATTAGCGGCATAAATATAAAAAGTTCCTGCACTTAGGCCAAGCCCCACCACGAAATAGCCTAAAATAATCCCCCACCAGAAACCGATCAACATCATCAAAGCAAGAATACCCGCGCCGCATATTGCCGTTATCGCTGCCAAGATGAACCCGCTCTTCCTGCCAATTTTACTGAAAATCGCTGAGGCGGGAAAGGTCATCACCACCATCCCCAACATGACAGCTGCCATGGGAAAGCTGAGCATCCAGTCTCTCGGCGCATAGGCACGCGCCACGAGACTGGAAATCGTGATGGTGAGGCTGATGATACTGATCTGCATACCACTACTGAGCGACAGCAACAGGATATTCCTGATCAATATACGGGGGATTCCAAAAACCATGGCCTGGATACCTTGCAAAAAAAGAGAGGGCAGGAAAAACCCTACCCTCCCCGTAAAGTCTCCAGCGTTGACTCTGGCCTAACTGGTGGCTTTCGTCAAGGCCTGATCAAGGTCTTTGATAATATCCGCTGCGTCCTCAATACCGATGGACACCCGCACGACATTCGGCAATGCACCAGAGGCAATCTGTTGCTCTTCAGTCAGTTGGCGGTGTGTTGTCGAGGCTGAATGAATAATCAACGAACGCGCATCACCAAGATTAGCGACATGCGAGAATAATTCCAGACTATTGACCAATTTCACACAAGCATCATAACCACCCTTCACTGCAAAGGTAAATAAAGCCCCTGCTCCGCGCGGATACAGTTCCTGAACACGGCTATAGAAAGGTGAAGACGGCAGACCAGCATAAGAAACCTGCTCGATCCGATGATCTGTTTCCAACCAGCCTGCAACCTTAACAGCATTTTCAACATGGCGTTGCATCCGAAGCGAAAGGGTCTCGATCCCTAGCAAGGTCTGGAAAGCATTTTGCGGTGCCATGGTCATGCCCAAGTCACGCAAGCCAATGGCGATACCATGGAATGTAAAGGCCAGACCACCAAAGCTTTCGTGGAATTTCAGGCCGTGATAAGCAGGTTCTGGCTCGGTCAAGGCTGGATATTTTCCTGACACGGCTGACCAATCAAACGTACCGCTATCGACGACAACACCACCAAGAGACGTGCCATTACCCGTCATGAACTTAGTTGTCGAATGCACCACAATATGCGCACCTTGATCAAACGGACGGCACAGATACGGTGTCGCGCTGGTATTATCCACGATAAGAGGCACACCCAAGCGATTCGCAACTTCCGCCAAAGCAGGAATATCGGTAACGTAACCACCTGGATTTGCAAGACTTTCACAAAAAATCGCTTTGGTGTTTTCATCCGCGGCCGCTTCAAGGGCAGCAAGATTTTCGGTATCGACAAAAGTCGCTGACCAACCAAAACGCTTAATCGTATGAGAAAACTGCGTCACCGTGCCGCCATACAGACGACTGGAAGCGATAATGTTGTCTCCTGGGCGCATCAAGGCGAATAAAGCCATAATCTGCGCGGCATGACCAGACGAGCAGGCCACTGCACCCACTCCGCCCTCAAGATGCGCAACCCGTTCTTGCAAAGCCGCAATGGTGGGATTCGTTAAGCGGGTATAAATATAGCCTAGTTCCTGAAGGTTAAACAGTCTAGCGGCATGATCAACATCTTTGAAGACATAACCGATATTTTGGTAGATAGGGACTTGGCGCGAGCCTGTTGCTGGATCAGGGACTGCGCCAGCATGTAACAGCTTGGTGTCAAATTGCATCGTATCGATTTCCATGAGAAAATTCCTTATTTAGATCAAAATTGGTGAATCAGAAAAAATATAGCTCAAGACCAATTTTAAGCCAAGCTTGATAGAAAAAATTTCTCTTATACGGCAAAAGTGCAAGAAAAAATTCTAAACAACCCGTTCCAGCGTTGCAAACATATTATTCACCGTCGAAATGATTTTTGCCGTCGCAACATAAGAATTCTGCAGAACCGTAATCCGCGCCATTTCCTGGTCAAGAGAAACCCCAACACTAGAACGATAATTACTGCGGACTTGGGTTGCTGTGGCCTGATTAGCATTATTGACGG
>JAHDDM010000153.1 GCA_020629355.1 Rhodospirillaceae bacterium | reverse complement strand
AATATTTGCATCAAAACCTTAGGAAAATAGAAGCATTCCCCTAGGTAGTGTCCTTGCGCTCCCATAGCCTATGTCATATGATCATATGACATAGGCTATATAAAGAAAAAGATAATGAAATTACATACTCTATTGTATAATGACGAAGTCTTTGCCAGCAATCGGCTGTATATTATGCAGCACCCTGACCGTTCGGCAACGGTGGTTGATCCCGCCTCCGCCAGCGAGGTACTGGAATTTTTGCAGAAGCACGACTTGAACCTCGCGGCAATTTTGATCACCCACCATCATGCGGATCACACCGCAGGTATCCCCGAACTTCTGGCAGAATATCCGGACTGCCCCGTCATTACAGGTAAGGGAGTCGAACGCCAGATTAAACAGGCGAACCATATCCTGCAAGATAATGATAGCATGACCATCGGCGACATCAATATTCGCGCCATGGCAACACCGGGGCATACACTGGCACATTACGCCTTTTTAACCAATACTGGCGTTCTGTTCAGTGGTGATTGTCTTTTCCGATTAGGTTGCGGTCGCCTGTTTGAAGGCTCGCCAGATATGCTTTGGACCAGCCTGTTACGGATTCGCGCCTTGCCCGATACCACCGTCATTTGCTGTGGCCATGACTATGCCGTGGACAATGCACGGTTCTCGCTGCAATTTATGCCAGATGATACCGCCTTAACAGAGGCAGTGCAGGAACTGGTGCAACTCGAATCAGAACTACGTCTGCCTTATCTTTTGGGCGAGGATAAACGCTCTAATCTGTTTTTACGCGCGGATGAACCTGAGGTTATGGCAGCAGCACATTGTGCCTCATCACGCGATACTCTTGCAGCTTTGCGGCGTATGCGCGATAATCTATAAAAACTCTATCCTTTATGCTTTCAAGGAAATTTCATCATGCGTCTCAGTTACAATGTTTCCTCGCCCTATGTTCGCCGCGTGAGTCTCTTGGCAGCGTGGCTGGGTATCAGCGATAAAATCACGCATATCACCTGCATTCCCTATACCGATACCGCCTTTCGGGATAAAAACCCTGGCGGCCTCGTGCCCTCACTGGAATTAGCAGACGGTAGCCATATCCACGATTCGATGACAATCGGCTATTACCTTGATCAGCACTATGGTGACGGCAGCCTGATGCGCGCCTTTACCTCTGGCGATATTCCGCGTCTGGTGCTGTACAGCGAAATAGAGGCCATGCAGCAAGGATTGGTGAAGCTCCGTCAAGATGTCATGCGCGGTGAGAAACGTCCCGTGGATTGGTACATTGAGCGTTACCGCGACACCAGCCTTCGGGTCTGCGAATCACTTAATGGACAGATTGCTGCATTAGAGGTTCGCGACTTTGTTACCGCCTCTGCTATAGCAGCTTTGGGCATGATGGAGTTTCGCTGTCCAGACATTGTTTGGCGGGAATCCGCGCCAGAACTGGCACTATGGCTTGATCAGCAGGAATCTGATGCCGCGATTCATGCCAGTTACCCACAAGAGCTGTAAATATAATTCTTGTCATGAAGGAAGGGATTTGTTAGGGAGTCATCCTAAGAGATCAGGCATGATCTTGAACTTTTCCTGAATATTCAGGAATTTCACTCGGGCTATCGGAGAGGGAAGTCCAGTACTATGCTATTTGACATTTTCTTCCGTGGTTCTTCAACCCGTTGCCATTTGGTTGCGGGTTATGCGTATCCCTCACAACTTATGGAGAAAATATTATGAAACTTAAACATACACTCGCTGCAATCGGGATGATCGCTTTTGGCGCATCTTCTGCGTTTGCAGGCACTCTTGACGATGTCAAGGCACGCGGCATGTTGAAATGCGGCATCAACACTGGTCTGATCGGTTTTGCATTCACCGATGAAAAGGGTAATTGGAAAGGCTTTGACGTTGCTTATTGCCAGGCTCTTGCAGCAGCAGTGGTTGGTGATGCCAATAAAGTCGAATATACATCATTGACGGGTAAAACCCGCTTCCCTGCCCTATCCAGTGGCGAAATTGATGTTCTCTCGCGCAACACCACCTGGACCTTCAGCCGTGATGTCGATTTGAAATTCACCTTCCTTGGAGTCAACTATTATGACGGTCAAGGCTTTATCGCCCCGCGTTCGTTAGGTGTTAGCTCGGTGAAAGACCTTGATGGTGCTTCAATCTGCATCCAAACGGGAACCACCACCGAATTGAATCTGGCAGAATACTTCCGCCTCAACGGCATTTCCTACGAGCCTGTGCCGATTGAAACCAACGAAGAAGCCCGTACCAACTATCTGGCAGGACGCTGTGACAGCTATACCACAGATGCTTCTGGCTTGGCGGCTTCGCGCGCATCCTTCGATAATCCCTCTGATCATGTCATCTTGCCAGAAATTATCTCGAAAGAGCCTCTAGGGCCACTGGTACGCCACGGCGATGATCAATGGGCAGATATTGGCCGCTGGGTACTGAACGTGCTGATTATTGCCGATGAAAAAGGTTTCACAGGTGCAGATGCTGTAAAGGCTGCCGAATCAGCTGATCCAGAGATTAACCGTATTCTTGGCCTTGATGGCGATTACGGTGCCATGTTGGGTCTGGATAAAAACTGGGCAGCACGTGCAATAGCAGCAAATGGCAACTACGGCGAGATTTTCGAGCAATATCTCGGCGAAAAGACCGATGTCAATCTGGCGCGTGGTCTGAATGCACAGTGGACACAGGGCGGCATTCTGTATGCTCCACCGTTCCGCTAAGAGCATGATGAAAAGGCCAGAGGGATACTCTCTCTGGCCTTTTTTGATCATGTTCTTTTTATCCGTCCTCGGTCTTGACGACTTTGCAATAATGATCATCGGATTATCATGATAACTTTATGGCGGAATAAACAAGCCCGCAGCGTACTGTTTCAGATACTGGCTTTGGCGGGACTTTTCGGCGCTTTAGCCTATTTTGGTATTCAGGTCGCACACAACCTCGCACTTCAAGGGCTGGATTTTAATTTTGCCTTCCTGAATTTCCCTGCTGGCTACGACATTAACCAGACGCTCATTGCATACACTACTGCTGATACCCACCTTCGCGCCCTGGGGGTGGGTTTACTGAATACCGCACTGGTGGCTTTTCTAGGGATTATCGTAGCGACAATTCTCGGCTTTGTTTTCGGAATCATGCGGCTATCAAAGAATTTTTTGATCAGCCGGATTGCGACAATCTATATCGAATTTGTCCGTAATGTTCCGGTTCTGCTGCAAATTTTGCTGGTGTATGGCGTAGTGGTGAATATGACTCATCCCAAACACGCAGCAGAACTTTCCCTTAATATCCTGTATCTGTTCGATCTTACTATCCCGAACCTATATTTTACCAATCGCGGCATTTATATGCCAAAGCCTTTGTTTGAAGACGGTTCGGATCTGATTTTGCTTGCCTTGCTGCTGGGAATGGCCTTGGCTTGGCTTTTCCGCCGCTATGCCAAAAAGGTTCAGGCCGAAACGGGAAAAATCTACCCTGTATTTTGGGTTGGCGTGGGTCTGATCATCGGCCTACCTATTCTGGCCTATTTCCTGAGTGGACAGCCCATCGCTTTTGATAATCCGAAACTAGGGAAGTTTAACCTCGAAGGCGGGATGAATATTTTACCTGAATTTCTGGCTTTGTGGCTGGCGCTATCGCTCTATACAGCGGCCTTTATTGCGGAAATTGTCCGTAGCGGCATCCTCGCGGTCAGCCATGGCCAAACCGAAGCTGCCCACGCCTTGGGTTTGCGCCCGAACCG
>JAHDDM010000152.1 GCA_020629355.1 Rhodospirillaceae bacterium | reverse complement strand
AACGCTGGTCAACATCGGCTTGGCTGTATCCAGCAATTTCAAAGGCGCGATACATGATTTCTGGTAGGTGATTCCGAATTGCACCAGAGGATAGCTCGATTCCATTGCAGACAATATCATATTGCCAAGCCAGAATATCTAGCGGGTCTTTGGTGTTCAGCGCCTCAAGACCGCCCTGAGGCATGGAAAACGGATTATGGCTAAAGTCTATCTTGCCTGTGACAGCATCGCGCTCGAACATTGGAAAATCAACAATCCAGCAAAATTCAAAGCGGGTATCATCGATCAACTCCAGATCATTGCCCAGTTTTGTGCGTACAGTACCCGCAAATTCTGCGGCTTCGGCTTCGGAACCGCAAACAAAAAAGACCGCATCGCCTGCTTTCACCCCTGCTGTTTCCGCAATTTCCTGAACGCGGGTCTCGTCAAGGTTTTTTGCAATCGGGCCGCCGCCGTTTCCTGCTTCATCATAGGTGATATAGCCTAGTCCAGCTTGCCCTTCATTGCGTGCCCAATCGTTCAGCTTATCAAAAAAGCTTCTTGGACGATTACCAGCACTAGGGGCAGGAATGGCGCGTACAACATGACCTTTTGCGACTTGAGAAGCAAAGACTTTGAAGGAAGACCCTGCAAAGCTGCTGCTGACATCACTGATGCGAATCGGGTTGCGTAGGTCTGGTTTGTCGCAACCATACTGCAACATGGCGTCATGGTAGGTGATACGAGGGAAAGGTGTTGAAGATACAGTGCGGCCTTGGGAAAATTCTTCAAAGACTCCATGCAGAACAGGTTCAAGCGTTGCAAAGACCTCGTCTTGGGTGACAAAGCTCATCTCAAGATCAAGCTGATAAAATTCACCCGGCGAGCGATCCGCTCGCGCGTCTTCGTCACGGAAACAAGGCGCTATCTGGAAATACCGATCAAAACCCGCAATCATCAACAGTTGCTTGAACTGTTGCGGGGCTTGTGGCAGGGCATAGAATTTTCCAGGATTTAAGCGGCTAGGCACCAGAAAATCGCGCGCGCCTTCAGGCGAGCTTGCGGTGAGAATCGGGGTTTGAAATTCGCGGAAACCCGCATCAGTCATCCGACGACGTAGGCTGGTGATAATATCCGAACGTAAAGCGATTTTTTGCTGCATTTCAGGACGGCGTAAGTCCAGATAACGATATTCAAGTCTGGTGGCCTCAGGATAATTGGCATCTTGATTAACTGGCATGGGCAGAGGCTCAGCGCGGGAAAGAATCTCGCATTCTTGAATGACCAGTTCCACCTCGCCAGTAGGCAGTTGCGCATTGATGGTCTCTGAACTACGTTTGACGACTTGACCTGTGACACAGAGAACCGATTCAAGAGACACTTCTTCCAATGTTGAAAAATGCGGGTTATCGGTATCTGCAACCAGTTGCGTAACGCCGTGTGTGTCGCGCAAATCAACAGACAGCAGATTGCCATGATCGCGCTTGCGGTCAACCCAACCAGAGAGTTTGACGATGGTTTCAGCGTCGCTGGCACGAAGAGCGGCACAATGGTGACTACGATAAGGGTGAGACATAATGCTTTCCTGTTGCTGTGATGAGGACAATCCGTTAGACCATCCTTGATGAATATGGGCGATACGATGGATCAATATACCATAACTGATACGGATGCTCTGGCAGAGTTCTGTGCTTTAGCGGCACAAGAAGAATATCTCAGCATTGATACCGAGTTTATGCGTGAGCATACATACTACCCAAAGCTGTGTCTTGTCCAGATAGGGTTGCAAGAAAAGGCGGCAATTATTGATACTTTGGCAGAGGGGATGGACCTGTCGCCTTTGTTTGCTTTACTGCAAGACAAGAATGTGATGAAAGTTTTTCATGCCGCACGGCAGGACTTGGAGATATTTTATGTCTTGATGGGTGCAATGGTTGCGCCTGTGTTTGATACACAGGTTGCAGCAATGGCTTTGGGCAGGAACGAGCAGGTTTCTTATCATGCCTTGGTTCAGGAGATGCTACAGCTGGACTTGGATAAAGGCTCGCGGATGACGAAGTGGGACAGCCGTCCTTTGAGTGAATCTCAGATGCAGTATGCGTTTCTGGATGTGATTCCTTTGCATCAAATATACCCGATGATGCGGAAGAAATTAGCGGGCAGAGAAGACTGGATAGCGGCGGCTCTTGAGCGGTTATGTGATCCGGAAACTTTGGTTATTGCGCCAGAAAGAGCTTGGAAGACCATCAAAAGTAAATCGCTGAAACCCGCACAGAGGGGGGCTTTGGCGGTGATTGCAGAATGGCGCGAACAACGGGCGCAACAGAAGAATATTCCCAAAAGATGGTTGTTGAGTGACGAATCAGTGCTGGCTTTAGCGCAAAATATGCCGAAAACTCTTGCTGATGCGGAACAGCTGAGATTGAAGCCCAAAAAAGTCGCGGGTCTTGATCAACTGGTGGCGTTAATTGCGAAAAGTACACCGCTCAACGATACTTCGCGTAAAAAAAAGGTGCATTTGCCACCGAACGAAGACCTGTTGAATATTTTCCGATTGGCTTTACAGGGCTGTAGCCATGAGCATGGCTTTGCATCACGCTTAATTTGCACGGCGGATGAATTGCAATCTCTGGCAGCTTTGCATCCTGATGATGCCGCGTGGGCAGCGCACCCTGTGCAGAATGGCTGGCGGCGCGATATTTTCGGCCTTCTGGCAGAGAAAATTGCGCGCGGTTCGGTTTCTTTACGCTTTTCGGGTAAAAAGCTACTTTTTGAAGAGACACCCTGAAGATGAAACTGTTCGATAGCCAAACACGTCAAAAACGCTCCTTTGTGCCGATCAATCCAGCGCGCGTCACTCTGTATGTCTGTGGCCCTACGGTATATGGCGATATTCATATCGGCAATGCACGGCCTTTGGTGGTGTTTGATACCTTGGCGCGTTTGTTGCGCTATCAATATGCGGAATTGGTTTATGTCCGTAACATTACCGATATTGATGATAAAATCATGCAACGTGCCTTAGATGAAGGCATTAGCACGCAAGAACTGGTGCAGAAGACCAGTAAGAATTTTCAGCAAGATTGGCAAGAACTAGGTATTTTACCTGTTGACCATGAACCTCGAGCCACAGAGTACCTTGAGGAAATGATCGCCATGATTGAAAACCTGATCACCTTGGGACATGCCTATGTTTCTGGTGGGCATGTGCTTTTTGCTTCAGCAAGTTTTGCAGGCTATGGTCAGCTTAGCGGTCGAACCCTTGACGAACAGATTGCGGGTGCGCGGGTGGAAGTCGCGGATTATAAGCGTGATGGACGGGATTTTGTGCTTTGGAAACCTTCCGAAGAATCTCAGGTTGGCTGGTCAAGTCCTTGGGGGCGCGGTCGCCCAGGTTGGCATATTGAATGTTCTGCCATGAGTAAAAGTCTGCTTGGTGCGGATTTTGATATTCATGGCGGTGGCTATGACCTGCTGTTTCCGCACCATGAGAACGAACGGGCGCAAAGCTGTTGTGCCCACCCTGGTAGCAGCTTTGCACAGCATTGGCTGCATAATGGTATGGTGATGGTTGAAGGCGAGAAAATGTCAAAATCGCTTGGGAACTTCATTACTTTGCGGACATTGCTGAATGAATATCCTGGCGAGGCAATACGTTTTCTGCTGCTCAGTAGCCATTACCGCAAGCCTTTGGATTATCAACAGGAAAAAATGCAACAGGTCTTGCGCACTGTGCAAGGGCTTTATCGGCGTTTGAAAGAATCTGGTCTTGATCCGCAAGAAAAAGAAG
>JAHDDM010000151.1 GCA_020629355.1 Rhodospirillaceae bacterium | reverse complement strand
TATTCGAATTTCTACCGAAACCGCGCATATAGACTGGCTCGTTGTTTGTGATGCGTTGCTTCAGCTCTTCCCAGCCTTCTTTGGCTTTATCGAGAGGTGCATAGATCGTTTCGCGGATACCAAAATCAAAGAGCTGCTCTTTGCTGATATGACCTTCTGAAAAGAAAAGTGCGTAAGAGTCACGCATCCAGATTACTAACCTGCAGGGCATTATCTTGAATAAATTGCCGTCTGGGTTCGACGAGATCGCCCATGAGTTTTGTAAATACCGCATCAGCGGCCTCGGCCTGTCCCACATCAACCCGAAGCAAACTACGCGCTTCAGGATCAAGAGTGGTTTCCCACAGCTGTTCGGGGTTCATTTCTCCCAAGCCCTTATAGCGAGCAATTTGCTTGCCCTTCCGTGCTTCGGCAATCACCGTATCATACAGTGACCAAGGTCCAGAAATGGGTATTTCACGGTCACGAATATGCAGAACTGCCGCCATATTGCCATAGGTATCGTGCAGACTGGCAGCAATTTTTCCAAGCTGTACAGCTTCTTGGCTTTGGCACATCATGTCGTCAAGACGGTGGCGATTGCAAATGCCATCTTCGACTTTTTCCAATGTGAGTCCTGAAGTTTCACTGTTTGGAACGCGCCATTGGGTTGGGGTGACCAGATTTTGCGCCGCGACAACCCTGTTCAAGGTATCGACCAAATTTTGCAATGCAACATGATCAGCACTTTGTGCCACAGCCGAATCCAACAGACCCGCAATAGCCAGAATCTCTAAGAAATCCCGATCAATGCCACCATGCTGCAATGACATGAGCATTCGGCGTGCAAAAGCGGCCTGTTGCAATATCGGCAATAGGGTCTCGCCCTCAAGCACTCTACCATCGGCGGTAGAGAGGGTTGCGCGCTCTAACATCGAATCGAACAGATAGCCTTCCATGGCGTGATCGTCTTTGATGTAGGTGCCTTTTTCGCCGCGTTTGACCTGATACAGAGGCGGCTGAGCAATATACAGATGCCCCGCGAGAATCAATTCTGGCATATGACGGAAGAAGAAGGTCAAAAGCAGAGTCCGAATATGGCTACCATCAACGTCCGCATCGGTCATAATCACGACTTTATGATAGCGTAATTTCTCAAGACTAAAATCTTCCTTGCCGATACTTGTGCCTAGTGCCGTAATGAGTGTGCCAATCTCTTGCGAGGACAGCATCTTGTCAAACCGCGCCCGTTCCACATTCAAAATCTTCCCGCGCAAAGGCAGGATTGCCTGAAAGTTCGGGTTTCGACCCTGTTTTGCTGAACCACCAGCAGAGTTCCCTTCGACCAGAAACAGTTCGGCGCGTTCAGGGTCTCGGACTTGGCAATCAGACAGCTTTCCTGGCAGGCTGGAGACTTCAAGGCCGCCCTTACGCCTTGTCAATTCCCGTGCCCGCCGTGCGGCCTCGCGGGCATGGGCGGCTTCGGAAATTTTCCGCACCACCTGCATGGCTTCTTTCGGATGCTCCTCGAGCCAATAGCCAACATGTTCCCCGACCAGTGATTCCACCACGGGACGTACCTCAGAAGACACCAGTTTATCTTTAGTCTGTGAAGAGAATTTCGGATCAGGCACTTTAATCGACAGAACACAGGTCAAGCCTTCACGAATGTCCTCGCCAGAAAGGCTGGTTTTGTCTTTTTTATTTGCGGGGGCTTTGGCAGCAGCATATTGACTGAGCTGCCGCGTCAAGGCCGCACGAAAGCCCGCCAAATGCGTGCCTCCATCGCGCTGAGGAATATTATTCGTAAAGCATAAAACGTTCTCGTGATAGCTGTCGTTCCATTGCATGGCAACCTCGACAGTAATATCATCACGACTGGCCTGTATCGCAATCGGTTCCTCGATAATCGCGCTGCGGTGACGATCAAGCCAAGTCGCAAAAGCACCAATGCCGCCGTCATAATACAGCTCTATTTCCTTGACTTCGACATGACGATGATCACTCAGCAACAGATACACTCCCGAATTCAAAAACGCCAATTCCCGCAAACGATGCTCTAAGGTTGTCAGGACAAATTCGGTTTGGGTAAAGGTCTCCGTCGAAGGCCAGAAGCGTACCCGTGTCCCACTGATATAGGCACCGTTTTCATCTTTGTCTGCGACACCAATTTCCTGTAAAGGGGCTTCGGCATCGCCGTGCAGAAAACGGCAAAAATACTTTTTACCATCCCGCGCAATGGTCAATTCCAGTTTCGCCGATAACGCATTCACCACCGAAACACCCACACCATGCAAACCACCAGAAACCTTATAAGAGTTCTGATCAAATTTACCGCCAGCGTGTAATTGCGTCAAAATCACCTCGGCAGCAGAAATGCCTTCTTCGGCATGAATCTCTACTGGAATCCCACGGCCATTATCGGTGACTTCCACCGAACCATCACCAAACAGACCCACCGTGATTTTATCGCAATGCCCCGCCAGAGATTCATCAATGGCATTATCCACCACCTCATAGACCATATGGTGCAAACCCGTACCGTCATCAGTATCACCAATATACATTCCAGGCCGCTTGCGTACTGCATCCAGACCACGCAAGACCTTAATCGAACTGGCATCGTAGTCCTGAGTTTCAATGGTTTCTGTTTCGTTTTCTGACATGGTTTTGTTCCTATAATGACACTTGAATAGCATCGGTAAAATTCATACTGCGCGCGACTTCCACACCACTTAACCAATATTGACATTGTAGCCCATGCAAGTGGGCAAACAGCAATCCTTGATGATCATGGTCAAGGTGGCTTAACGCCTCGTCGAGTAACATCAAGGGGACAATGCCTAATGCTTGCCGCATCAACCAGGCCTGCGCCAGCAGCATGGCTAAAACCGCGATTTTCTGCTGACCATGGGAAAGCTCTGCAACAGGAATGCGTCTGTCATGGGTTAATAAATCCAATGACCAAACATCAGCAATATCACTTTTTTCGTGGTGCGTGTGCTCGGCGTGTAATATTTCGGCTATCGCCTCTTCAACCGCTAAAGCTGGAGCACTTGCCAGACGATTCTGTATCCCGCCCTTTAAGGCTAAACTCCACGCGGTATTCTGCCCACCGTCATGGATAACAAAATCAGGCACACATTCCCCGCAAACCCGCGCTAAAGCCTGAGCGTGCTGACCACGCGCTGCGCTGACCACCACCAGCTTTGCCGCAAGTTGCTTTTCAATAGCTCGGCGCCAAGCTTGATCGGCATTCCGCGTTTCCAAGACCTCGCGGCGTTGACGTTGTAGTTGCCGCAAAGCTTGAACCCGTCCAATATGGGCGGGATCAAATACCGCGATCAAACGATCAAAAAATCGTCGAACGCCCTCGGCACCGTGCAGGAATAATTGATCATCCCGTGGCCCTAGACTCAGCATTCGGCAGTATTCACCCAATTCCTGCTGGGTAATCTTACTGTCTTCTATCAAGACTGTTCGGCGGCTCTGTGGCGCTTGCCAACCCGTCTTGATCCGATAGCCACCCGCGGTATCGGCTAATCGCGCCGCAACCTGCCAACCGCTTTCTGGCGCAACATCACGATTCAGAAACTGCTCAGTACGCGCCTGACGCACACCGCGTCCTGGTGATAATAACGAGATAGCCTCAAGAATATTGGTTTTGCCTACGCCATTACGCCCACCAAGCAACACCGAACGCCCTTTCGGAGCCAAGTGATAACGCTCAACATGGCGAAATTGCCACAAGGTAATTTCCTCAAGACTAAAGCGTTTTGGCTCAGGATAAA
>JAHDDM010000150.1 GCA_020629355.1 Rhodospirillaceae bacterium | reverse complement strand
GTGCGCCACTTCGTGGCGGCTTCGCCTTGCTCGCTCTCGCCAAAGCTATCGCTTTGTCGACTTTGCAACAGATTCTTAATTTTTCTGCACCAACCAGAAACGAAGTTTCTGGCAAGCGCGACCGCGCGCCGTGGCGTAAGCCACGCACCCGCGTAGGATGTTGGGCAACGGCGCAAGCCTGCCCAACTATCCGTGAGCGATGTAAAAACATTCGTGAACGATAAAGAAAATCTACCCAGTTTTACTCTTAAATCCATTTTTCAAACTCCTATCAGGTGGGGGAATATACCAGTCATTCGCGGGTCTAATCGTGACTGGTGTGCCTTGCGCGATCCTGATAATGGGCTTGAGATCAATTTTGTCTTCAAGAACCGTCGCTGTTATCTCGCCAAATCGTTGCGAGAGTTCTTCAGCACCAGCATTCAAGCTGGTCGCCAAATTCTGATTATTTCTACTGTCAATCGTCCCTACGGCCACCTTGACCGCTGTGGAAATACCCGTGAGCATAAAGGCCATGCCGTACTTTTCCCAAAAGCGTTTATCGACATCGCCAGAGACCCCGCCATAACCTTGAGAATCCCCAACACGGGCGGCAATCTGGTATATCTCAACACCTGTATCCGCCATGAGAATACGTTTGCAGGTAAAACTTAATCGGCTGCTGTTGGCATGGTCTGCTGAACCAAAAGCACAAATCAATCTGCTGCCTTTCGGGATAAGCACTTTACGGCCATGATAACCGTAGATATGGTTTTCGACGACAAGAATGGCCTCGCCACCGTCTGCACTGGCTATGTCGCTATTCACGCCTGTCTCAAATATCGCATTGATATACCGATCAGCACGAACAATACGGGTGTTGTCCACGGGATAACCACCAAGGATTGAGGGATATTTGTAGACACTCTCAGCATCGTCTGCGGTGCGGAAACCAAAATCCAGCGCGGCTTGATCAGGTAAGGACAAGGCCGCGAATTTCGCCTCTGGTGTAGCAGAGGCAGGCTGGATACTATAGTCCGCAACCGCAAAGCTCTGTTCGATGACGCTCTTGCGCCGTAAAGCCAGCAGACGTTGGTGCGCAATCAAAGCAGGGTCAATCTTGGGCGGCTCAGGTTCTTTATAAACAATCTCTGGCTCTGGTGCGGGCTGTTGGATATACACTGTCTTTTCAATCACGGTCTGTATCGGTGGAAACTCTGGTTTTGGTTCGGGCTTCGGTTCAACCACACGCGGCTTATATTCCAGCGCACGAGAATCTTGCGGCGGCAGCGCAATCGGCTCTGGCTCAGTGCAGAACACCAAGCCCAATTCCAAACAGATACTCAAGAGAAGACCACCGAAATCCATTAGGCCGCACTCTCATTGCTGTACATTGACAAAAACCATGTTTTACGGTAAGTATTTCTCATGGCTATGATGAATTCTGAAATGTACGATGCACTGATTGCAGCAGGCGCTCCCGAAGATAAAGCACGGAATGCTTCTATTGCTATGGTGCAGGAAAGTCTTGCCACCAAAGGTGATATTGATGCGGTCAAAGCAGACATCCATCGGATTGAAAAAGAACTGGCCGTCATCAAATGGATGCTGGTGCTGGTCATTGCCGCTACCGTCATTCCACTCATCAGAGACTTGATTTGAAGCTGTTCTTGGACAGTATCCATCACGCCACACCCTTCCATTTTAGGCACAGATAGCTGTCGCGGTTCTTCAGGCTGATCATGTCAGCGGTGCTTTCGACAATCAGGGTTCTGCCCCGAACGCGGGTATTGACTAATGTATCAATGCCGTGTTTGACAACATAGGCCGTAAGCTGGTCGAAATTGTCCCAATCATCCCACTGAATGTAGGTGAATGCCTTGTCCCGAAAGACGATCTTCGGTCTCAGGCGGCGGTCTGCCGAGCCAGAGACTCGATAACCGTTAAAACCCGTGAGGCTGGCAGGGTCAAATTCGATGGTACGGACAAAATCCTCTTCGCTCTGCTCTGGGGTCTTGAGGTTCTCCAGAACCTCGGATACCGTCACTTTTTCTTGTACCTGTTCGGGAATGACCTTTTCCATGACCTCAGAAACATCATGCAGGGTCTTCAGGCCAAACTTGCCTGGAACAAGGCCATTGTCCTCGATACGCACCAGCAGGTCTGGAATCAAATTCGACTGAAACGGCAAAGAGCGGACATAGAACGGATAGACCATCCCGCTTTCAGTATAAATATTGAGATTGGTATCGACATTATAGGCCAAGGGCTGAATGGCTAAGGTATAGTCATTGCGCCGCTCCGCCGAGAACGTGCTTTGATCACCGAGATCAAAGCCTGCAATTTTTTCTAGCTTCGGTAGCTGTATGGTGCTGACCATCAATTCACGGGTCTGCATCCGATAGATACAGTTTGCACATATCTGTGTGACATAGACCCCATCTTCAGGGCTGGATTGCTCCCAAGCCCGTTGAAACTGGTTCACAGCTCTAGGCAAGGGAACATTTTCAGTTACGGGATTGTTGCTAACCGCAAAATCCATCCGAGAAGAGATAACCTCTGCCAGTTCTCGTGCTGCCTCTGCCCGTTTCTGCTCTGCCGCATTCAGAGGCTTGCCCGCTTTCTTCTGCTCCTGCTTCAGTGTTTCATCAATATTTGGCTCAGCTTCTGCCGTCTGTACCGTACTGGAATAGCCTGTCGGCTCATCGCCACGATCACCATTCAACGGTGTTTGCGATTGTGCTGTCGAAATGCCTGTCGCGCCTACAGCGGCTAAAATCAGAAATGGGAACATGAATTTTCCTTTAAGAATTTGATTATCTTTATCGCTCACGACAGCAGTGCTATGCACCGCGTCTCCGCGAGGGCGCGGCACAGCCGCGACGCGCAGTCGCGCTTGCCACAACGCTTGCAGCGTTGCGGTTGGTGCAGCCCAAAAGATTATGCGTACAAAGTCGCCAAAACTGAAAGTTTTGGCGAGAGCGAGCAAAGCGAGCCGCGAAGCGCACCCCCGTAGGCGACAAGCCATACGCCCAAGAGGCGCGGAGCGGGTATCCCGCGACAGGGATAAAAAGGGGCGAGGCTTGTCTGCCGTGAGGGATGATAAAATACCCGCGAGCGATAAAGAAAACATATTCATCCTCTAATCTCCTGTATTGTCATATCGAGCACAATCACGCCTAGAGGGTTCTCGTACATCTCACTGGCGCGTACCTGCCTGACCCGTGTGGTGAGTTTCAGAAATGCCCGCAAACGCTTGCGTTCAATCTCAAGCCCGTCACGGCTATCAATCTGGACATAATCCACACTGAGTAAGAAATTTCCGTCCTTCATCGGGTTCTCAATATGGTTCAGGCTCTCGACTATAATGGCGCGGTTCAAGCCGCTATCCAGCGCATTCTGCACAAAACCACTCTTGATAAATTGCGCCTTGAAACGCTCGAAATACTCTCCTGAGGCAAAACGCTTCAACTCCAAGCCTCGCGCTCCATGGCCTATTGGCTCTATCGTTAAAGCATTCTCGACAAAACCCTTGGCAATGGTCTCCATCACCAGTCGATGACCTGTGGTACTCGGCGTAATCGGCTCGACTCGATAGACCAAATTCTCCCGACTGTCCGTCTGCACCAACGCCACCCGAACCTCTTTCAGAGGCGCAAGGGCAATCATTGCACTACAGACCGCAATCAAGGCCGCCACCAGCACGACGTTCACCATCACCGATAGCCGAAAACACCAAGCCAGACGCTTATGCGCCACCTGAAAATCAAACGGATCAAGCGCGCGGACAGCATCATGGTTTGCACCACGAGCCACAAGCGGAGTCGCCTCAAGATCAGTCATGCGCTTTCCTCTGTAT
>JAHDDM010000001.1:12103-23445 GCA_020629355.1 Rhodospirillaceae bacterium | reverse complement strand
AACGAAGAAAACGAAATTCTTGACCAAGCTATTGCCAAGCGCGCGCTATCTCAAAATGAAGCGGCAGAATGAAGCGGCTATGTTGCTTGGCATAGTTGGGGCATTTATCGGATTGGGGATTGCAGGTCTTGTCGCCATGCCGATGAAAAGTAAGATAGCGGGTGTCACAGAAACAGAGATTTCTGTTGTTGCTGAGAAGACACCTAGCGTGACGCAGGGCTTTATTCTTGGAGACGCGAATGCTGTTGCTCAGGCTACTGAGCCAGAAAAACGTGCGCAGCAAAATTCTTCGGCGAATATTGATCAGGCCTGTTTTGCAGCGCGTGCGGATATTGTTGATCGTGATGGTAATATTTTGGCCTCGAGTGTCAATAAAGCACAGCTGCAATTCTATATGGATGCGCAGGAATTTGATAATGACGCTGAGCGTATTCGGCTTGCGCGGCAGATCAATCGGATTATTCCGACCAAAAGGGTGAATGATATTTTCCGTGTTCTAAAAAAGAGCAAGGGTTACTTCTATATTGCAGAGGGTCTGTCACCGACTCAGGTGCGGGAATTGAAGAGCAAAATTGACACAAAGTATAGCAGTATGCTGCAAGTCAATACGCATGGCAGTAGAATATATCCGAAAGGTCAGTTGTTTGCGCATGTTTTGGGCTCTGTCCGTGCGGATAATTGTCCAGTGGCGGGACTTGAGCTGAGTCTGCATGATTCTTTAGTAAAAAGCCAAGAGCCTGTTAAACTTAGTCTTGATGAAGATATTCAGTATATTGTTTTGGATGAATTGCTGGCTGCTGTCGCGAGAACGGGCGCGGAGTCGGCGGCAAGTATCATCATGGACGCGGATACTGGACAGGTGCTGGCGCGGGTTTCTGTGCCGACTTATGATGTCAATCAGAAAAGCTATCTGTCGAATCATCATTCTGTGGAATTTCAGATGCTGGATAAAGACATAAGCCTTGAAGCGCATGAATTTGGCTCTGTTTTCAAGCTCATCAATACGGGGCTGGCTCTTGAGCGCGGCGAGAATATCTATCGCGTTTATAACACAACCGAGCCATTGCAGGTTGGAGGTTATCGCATTGTAGAGCCGCATCCTGATCGCCATGACTTGAATATTGTCGGTATCTTCATTCGCTCTAATAATCGTGGCTCTGCTTTGATGGCCTTGGATGCGGGGCATAGTCTGCAAGTCGAATTCTTCGAAAGATTGGGACTGATTACACCAGGTCGGCTTGATGTACCAGGAATGCGCGGTAAGGCATCGGTTGCTAATCGTGCTATTGGTTATGGCGTAAAAACCACGATGTCTCAGTTAGCAGCGGCGACGGCAACTTTGCTGAATGGCGGGATGCGGATTACGCCTGTCTATGGCTATGATGAAAATGGCAATACTGGCGAGCGCATTTATGATGAATATAATTCTGAAGTTCTCCGCCGTATGATGTTGACGAATGTGACCCATCCTAGAGGCACAGGAACAAGCGCTTATCGTGATGGTCTTCTGTTGGGATTAAAGACAGGCACCAGCAAGATTCATACTGGCAATGGTTATAGCGAGGAAACGCGGGCAACCGTGGTTGGAGCTTTTCCAATGGATAAGCCGCGTTATGTTATTGTGACAAGTCTGGTTAAGCCAAAGGATGCCGAGGGCGAACCGCTTAATGCTGGAACAGCTACTGCTCCTGTAGTGGGCAATATCGCCGAAAGGGTTGCTATAGCCGAAGGGCTTTTACGCCCAAGAGCGTTTGCCGAACAATATGAAACTCACCATTCCTTGCCGTATGACCATGACCCTGTCAAAATCGCCAAAAATTGAGACCCGAAGTCTTGTTGCTTACTGCCATGCGGTTGATGATTCCCTTGTGGTCACAGGAGACCTTGCGGGCAGTATCACTGGTATTGCTTTGGATTCGCGTAAGGTGGTCTCAGGCGGAGTGTTTGTTGCACTAAAAGGTCTGCACAGCGATGGGCGTGATTTTATTCAGGATGCTTTAGAGGCTGGCGCAGCAGTTATTGTTACGGACAGGCGGCCTATTAAATTTGAAAAACAGGTTGTTACGATACAGTCTGAAGAGCCTGAAAAATTATGTGCGAGGCTGGCAGCATGGTTGTTTGGTGAGCAGCCTTGTCATCAGGTTCTAATTACGGGGACGAATGGAAAAACCAGCTGTGCGGAGTACATTCGCCAGCTTTTGACTATCCTCAATATCCCCGCTGCATCGGTGGGGACATTAGGGGTGCAGGGCAGTCAAAAGGTGGCGTCGTGCGGCGGCATGACCTCGCCAAATGCAGTGGAATTGGCGGATATTCTTGCGAAACTTCATGGCGAGGGTATAGATCATGTCAGTATTGAGGCCTCAAGTCATGGCATCGTGCAATATCGCCTTGATGGAACCGCGCCAAAAGTTGCTGTATTTAGCGGATTGGGGCGAGACCATCTGGATTATCACGGGGATATTGAGGCTTATCTGGCGGCAAAAATGCGCCTTTTTTCAGAGCTGCTTATGCAGGGTGGCATTGCCTTATATGCGTTAGGCCATGAAGGCTCTGATGCAGTGCAACGAGAGTGTCAGAAACGCGGGCTACAGCATAAGTCCTATGGTATTGAAACGGGCGATATTCGCGCCTGTAATCTCAAGCGGAGTGCTGATGGTCTTAGTTTTGAAATCCATGATGGTGCGCTCAGCCATAAGGTGAAATTACCTTTAATTGGTGATTTTCAGTGTCTGAACGTTCTTGCGGCGTACGGAGCGGTAACGGCAAGTGGCGTGGCGCGAGAACAGGCAATGCACGCGTTGGAAAAATTACACTCTGTTGCAGGACGGATGCAGAAGATAGGCGTAACTGCTCAAGGTGCGCAGGTTTTTGTGGATTATGCCCACACGCCTGATGCGCTTGCTGCTGTATTGGCGGATACGCGCAAGCATCTTTCGGGACGGCTTTGGTTGGGTTTTGGTTGCGGGGGTGATCGTGATACTGGCAAACGTGCGGTGATGGGGCGGGTCTCTGAAGCAGCAGACAAGATAGTGGTCTGTGATGATAATCCGCGTTCTGAGAATGCCGCGCATATCCGCCAGCAGATACTTGCGGGCATGGTTGATGATCGCGCCAAGGAGATAGGAGACCGCTCTGAGGCTATTGCTTTTCTGTGCGCGCGCGCGGGGGCTGGAGATATTGTCCTGATTGCGGGCAAGGGACATGAGCAAGGGCAGGTAGTGGGTATGGCGATTTATCCTTTTGATGATGCTGCCGAGGCGCGAAAATACTGTATTGACGGAGGCAACAATGGGGTGGCCTAAGGCGGATATTCTTGCGGCACTTGAGATCAAGGCAACACGCGGTGAGATTCCAGACGCGCGTAGCATAGAGATTGACACCAGACGCATGATGAAGGGCGGAATGTTTCTGGCTTTTCGCGGCGAGAAAGTCGATGGGCATGCTTATCTTTCGGTTGCTGCTGAAAAAGGCGCGGTGCTGGCGATTGTCGAAGAGTTCCAAGACCATGACTTGCCACAGATTCAGGTGGCGGATATGCGTAAAGCGCTGTGGCAGTTGGCAAAATATGCGCGCTGCAAACAGGGCAAAGCGGCTTTTGTTGCCATTACGGGTTCGGTGGGGAAAACCTCGACTCGTAGTCTGTTGCATTGTGCGTTGTCCCATTCCTTATCGTGCTATGCTTCGAGCGGGAATTTCAATAATGACCTAGGGATGCCGCTGTGTTTGGCGCAGATGGGCTGTACAGCGTCTTGGGATGTGGGTGTTTTTGAATTAGGTATGAGCGCGCCGAATGAACTTACGCCTTTAAGTCAGCTATTGCGCCCGAATATTGCCGCGATACTGAACGTTCATGCGGTGCATCAGGAAAACTTCCCTGATATTGCAGGTATTGCACGGGCGAAGGCAGAAATTTTTGCTGGACTTGAGGCAAATGGTGTTGCGTTGATCCCAAACCAGACCGAATTCGCGCAGATTTTTATCGATGCCATACCCGATACCGCACAAAGGCAGATTTTTAATGATTCGGATGAATATAGCTGGAAAAAAAATATATTATATTTGAAAAACAATAGAATAACGCAAGATTTTGCAGATGTCTTACAGCGTTATCACGATAATATTCTGTGTGTCGCAGCAGTATGTTCTGCCTTGAATGTTTCGCCAGAGGCATGGGTACCTGGAATACAGTCTTGGCAACCAGAGGCAGGCCGTGGTGCCATACAGACAATGGAATTGTCGAAGAGCCGTAGGGTTACTGTGATTGATGATAGCTATAATGCTTCACTGCCCTCGATGTTGGCCTGTTTGGAAGATTTGGCTCGTCGTGATGCCTCGCGTAAAATCGCGGTTTTGGGCGATATGAAAGAGCTTGGGACACACTCTGCTGTGATGCATCAAGAACTGATTGCGCGGTTGAATGAATATAATTTTGATGCGGTTTTTGTCGCTGGCGAAGAAATGCTTTTGCAGGCACAAACTATTCAGAATTTGGTTCGGGCGCGGTTGCAGGCCGAAGACCTCGTGCAACCATTACGCGATTATCTGCAAGACGGTGATATGCTGGCTTTCAAAGCTTCACGTTCGGTAGGACTAGACCGTATCATCTTTAATATGAACAATAGGAATCACTAAATGTTAGCAAGCTTTCTTCTTGAATTTTCGGAATATTTCCAGCCTTTGAACGTTTTGCGCTATATCACTTTTCGTAGCGGGCTTGCTTTAATGACGGCAATGGTCATCGGGTTTCTGATTGCGCCGTGGTTAATCCGTAAATTGGGTCACTGGCAACGTGATGGCACGACTGTGCGCGAAGACTTGCCCGAAGCGCATCTGGCAAAAATTGGCACGCCAAGTATGGGCGGCATACTGATTGTTTTATCCGCATTAGGGTCAATTTTGCTTTGGAGCGATTTAGGTAATCGTTACGTTTGGGCGGTGATGTTGCTTATAGTGCTGTTTGGCGGGATTGGTTTTTGGGACGATGTTCTAAAAATTCGTCATAAATCCAAAGGTTTATCTGGTAGATTGCGTTTGGCTCTTGAGGGGATTGTTGCCGCAGGGTTTTCTTGTGCAGTCATCTATATTCATGGTGGCGAGACCGCAACTGCATTGAGCTTCCCATTTTTTAAGGATTTTATGCTGCAATTATCGTGGTTTATGGTGCCGTTTGTCATATTGGTGATCGTAGGCTCTGCCAATGCCGTGAATCTGACTGACGGGCTGGATGGGCTTGCAATCATGCCTGTTATTATCGCTTTAGGCTGCCTTGGCATCATCAGTTACGCCGTTGGTCATGCGGTGTTTTCGGAATATCTACAGGTGACGAGTGTACCAGGGTCTGGAGAACTGTCCGTGGTCTGTTCGGCTCTGATCGGTGCAGGTGTTGGATTTCTGTGGTTTAACGCTCCGCCAGCAAGAATTTTTATGGGAGATACGGGGTCTCTGGCGATGGGCGGCGCGTTAGGCGGGATTAGCGTTATTACAAAGCACGAGATTGTCTTGTTTGTTATCGGGGGGCTGTTTGTTATTGAGACCCTCTCAGTGGTTGTTCAGGTAATTTCGTATCGGTATTTCGGGCGGCGGGTGTTTGCCATGGCACCGCTGCATCACCATTTCGAGAAAAAAGGCTGGTCTGAATCCACCATCGTGATTCGCTTTTGGATTATTGCTGCTATCCTTGGCCTGATTGGCCTCTCTACCCTGAAACTCCGCTAAAGAAAGTCTTCGCTATGCATCCTTCTTTTGACTCTAGTTATGCTCCGAAATATGCGGTGTACGGCCTTGGCCTCTCTGGTTGGACAGCGTTGGAGTTCTTCCGTAGCAATAATATTGATGTCTGCTGTTGGGATGATGATGCTGCAAAACGCCGCGAGGCCAATGATGCTGGCTATTTGACGTGGGATTTTACGAATAGTTTTCCGCCTTTGGTGCGTAAGCTTGTGATCAGCCCAGGGATTCCGTGGAATGGTCAAGACCATAATCATGCCGCCTATCGTATTGCGGAAAAAGCCAGACAGAGCAATATCGACTGTATCTGTGATGTGGAATGTTTGTTTGGCGAAGGGATGAGGGTCTCGCCAGCCATGATCCCTGAAGGGGCGTCGAAATTTGCCGTCACGGGTACGAATGGCAAAACTTCGGTGGTGCACTGGATTCAAGAAATTATCAACCTTCAAGAGTTCTCTGCGCGGGCAGTGGGTAATAATGGCGTGCCTGTCTTGACCTCGCATCGTAATCAGGATTGCCTGATTTTTGAACTCTCTTCATATCAGCTTGATTTGATGCAGGCGAAAGCTTTTGACAGGGTGATGCTGTTGAATATCAGCCCTGATCATCTTGAACGCTACGGCACTATCGAAGCCTACAAAGATAGTAAAGAGCATATCCTTGATCTGTTGAAACCCGATAGTTTGGGTGCCGTGATCGGTGTTGATGATCCCTATTGCGCTGAAATTGCAAATAAGGCCGAGAGCCTTGGTATTACAGTGATACGCTTTTCCACAGAGACGGCTTTTGCAGGGGGTATCTACCTTGAGAATGGTTGCTTGGTTGATCATCGTGAAGCTGTACCTTTGCTGGTTTTGGATCCCAGTGAAGACCTTTTGTTGAACAATAAACAGCATATGCGTAATCTCACGGCGGTCTATGCCTTTATGTGCCGATACATGAAAGTAGAAGACTTTGCTCGACTGGCAGTTCAGGCCGCTCGCGAGATGAATTTTGCGCACCGACAAAACCCTGTTGCTTGGGAAAAAGATCGGCTGTTTATTGATGATTCCAAGGCCACGAATCCGATTGCTGCTGCCGATGCGTTGCAGCAATTCCGCCGTATTCACTGGATTGCTGGTGGGCAGGCAAAGGCTGGTGGTTTTTCTGGTCTGCAAGATTGCTTTGAGGAACTTGAGGCTGTTTATCTTATTGGCTCTTCGGCGGCGGAATTGCAGTACTATCTTGAACAGCAAGAGCTACCAGAAGGCTGTACAGTGCATCTTTGTACAACCTTGGCGGCGGCTTTAGAGCAGCTCTACCAGAATTTGGAATCATTGCCAGAGACGGCAAGAACGGTGCTGCTTTCGCCAGGCTGTGCCTCGTTTGATCAATTTGCGCACTATGTTGAACGCGGCAAGGCATTTGGCGAAGGTCTTGCGGCTCGTGGCGCAAAACCGTTTGATATGCAGAATGAACAGGCTGTTTCCTTGCTTGAGCAGCTCCGCCATGGGGTGGCGCATCAAAGTGCAACAGAGCCAGAAGAGGCTCAGGAAACCCCAACAGTAGTCGCTGCTAAACCCGTGCAGGGCGAAGACAAAAGTTTTTTGATTCCCTTTGCAGATTGGCTGGCGCAAGTCGATAAAATAAGCATCACAGCAATTTTGCTATTGTTTGGTTTTGGTCTGGTGGTGCAGTCCATTGCTGAGGTTTATATCACGGATATTTCGTTCATAAAACAGGTGGTGATTGGTTCTGCTGGCCTGTGTGGGATGTTTTTTATTTCGATGTTATCGCGGCGGGTTGTGATCACTCTTTCGGGGTTGGCGTTTCTGGTATCAATTATCCTGATGATTTTAGTGCCGATGAAAGGTGTGGAGATTAAAGGCGGCATGCGCTGGCTGCCCATTCCGGGGTTGGGCTTCAATATTCAGCCTGTTGAACTCTTTAAGGTAACGGCAGTTTCTGTTTTTGCCCTCATTCAAGGCTATGCCTGTACGATGGGGGTCTCTAGGACAGTGCGCAATACCACTTCAGTATTTTTCATGGCTATTGCTGCAATTTTAATCATCATCCAGCCAGACTTTAGCCAGACCATGCTGATGCTTGCTGCTTTGGCCATGATTGCCATTTTGGCCTCAGAGCTATCATTCTGGTGGGTCTTGGGATGGGGTGTTCTTTTGATTCCGACGGCTGTAGGTGCAGGGTATTATCTGTTAGATCATGTGCGCAATAGGATTCATGATTACCTGTATAAAACCTATCATGTGACAGATCAGGTTGGGTTGGCACTCTTGACCGCCAAAGAAGCCCCATGGTTCAGTGGTATTGCTGAAGGCGGCATCCGTCACTGGAAGTATCTATCTGATATTGAAAGTGATTTTGTTATAGTTTTGATAATGCAGGAGTTTGGAAAAGTCATTGCGCTGTTCCCGATATTCCTGGTTTTATTGGTGGTGCTTCGTTGTATCGGACGCATGTGGGATACTACAGATATTGTTTTGCGGTTCTGGCAATGGGGATTGGTGATCCTTTTGTCAGGACAAACGCTGGTGAATATTGGCGCGGCAACAGGTTCTACACCAGCCACGGGGATGACGTTCCCTCTGGTGTCTTATGGCGGCAGCTCCTTGTTGGGGATTTTCTTCTGCCTTGGTTTGCTCCTGTTCCTGAGCCGAGATGATGTGCGTAAGGTGACAGGGTAATGAGCGATTTTTTCCTTGTTGCAGGCGGTACAGGAGGACATGTCTTTCCAGCATTGGCTCTGATGCGGGCATTGCAGAAGCGTAGCCGTTCGGTTCGCATGATTACAGATAGTCGCGCTCAGAAATATTGTGCGGGAATGACCTGTGATATCTTGGCAGCGAAAGCTGTTTTAGGGCGCGGGATAGTCCAAAAGTTCTTTGCGCTTCTGGCCTTAGGATTAGGGTATTTTCAGGCGCATCTGTTGTTGTGGCGGCATCGACCTAAGGCAGTGATTGGGTTTGGCGGCTATGCGGCATTGCCGATGCTTCTGGCGGCGCAGCATCAAGGGCGACGCACGATTGTCCATGAACAGAATGCGGTGATGGGACGGGTGAACCGCCTATTGGCGCGCAAGGCAGAGCTGGTGGCCTTGTCTTTTGCCGATACACAAAAATGTCCCTCTGGTGTGCGCAGGCTGCATGTTGGCAATCCTGCTTCGGGTGCTGTTACCTTGCCCGTGGATAGATCAAGCACAGGTAAAGATTTTCGCTTGCTGGTTCTTGGTGGCTCGTTAGGTGCAAAGGTCTTTGATACTGTAATTGTCGAGGCCATGAGACTCCTACCAGAAGAGACGCGTGCGCGGATTGTTTTGGTACAGCAAACGGTTGAGGTTGATCCGAATGTCTTACAACAGGCGTATCAGGAATTGTCTGTTCGGGCAGAATGTTTGAAATTTATCACAGAGGCTGCCAGAAAAATGCCCGAGATGAGCATGATCATCACCCGCGCTGGCGGAGGCATCACTGCCGAGGTCAGCAATGCGGCCTTACCTGCTTTGTATGTGCCTTTGCCGATTGCGGCGGATCAGCATCAATATTATAATGCACGATACTATGCGGATGCTGGTGGTGCCGAGGTTTTGCCGCAGGCAGGGTTGAGCGCAGAGGTTCTTGCGGAGAAAATCCAGTTTTATGTGCATAATCCCGATAGGCTTGTGGCAATGTCTTGTGCAATGCAGGAATGCGCCATGCCAAACGCCTTAGAGACCCTAACCAATTACGTGGACGAGAAATTATGATGACCCGACAGCTTGGCACATCCGCAGGAACTTTTCATTTTGTCGGGATTGGGGGTATCGGCATGTCTGGTATTGCCGAATTGATGCACCATCTTGATTATCGGGTGACGGGTTCAGACCAAAACGCGAATGCCAATGTTGCGAGATTGCGGGGTTTAGGCATCCCCATCCATCAAGGCCATGCGCCAGAGCATATTCAGGATGTTGATTATGTCGTGCGCTCAAGCGCGATCAAGGCCGATAACCCTGAGATTATTGCCGCCCGTGCCCGTGCGATTCCTATCGTGCATCGTGCGGAAATGCTGGCGGAGATGATGCGGTTGAAAAGCGCCATAGCGGTTGCTGGTACGCATGGCAAGACGACAACCACGTCTTTAATCGCGCATGTTTTGGTGCAGGGCGGTGCGGACCCGACGGTGATTAACGGCGGGATTATCAATCAATTTGGCTCGAACGCGCGGGTGGGTGACGGTGATTGGATGGTGGTAGAGGCCGATGAGTCCGATGGGAGTTTTGTGAAATTGCCTCAAGTTGCGGGTGTAATCACGAATATCGACCCTGAGCATCTGGATCACTATGGTGATTTTGCTGCAATTCAGGCGGCTTTTGCGCGTTTCATCGATAATGTGCCGTTTTTTGGCTTTGTTGTGGTCTGTATTGATCACCCAGAGGTACAGAGACTTGCAGCAGAAGTGCAGGATCGGCGTATTATCCGCTATGGCTTGAATCCTCATGCGGATATTCGGGCCGAAAATATCCGTATGGATGGTGCGGTGCAGTGTTTTGATGTGTGTGTTCGAGGGCAAGAGACGTTTTCTTTCAGATTACATTTACCGGGTGATCATAATATTTGTAATGCTCTGGCAGCGATTGCGGTGGCTCTTGAGGTGGGTATTCCGATGCCGCAGATTGCCGCAGGTCTCGAGAGCTTTGCAGGTGTTCGGCGGCGTTTCCAGCCTACGGGTATGGTTTCGGATGTTTGTTTCATTGATGATTATGCCCATCATCCTGTCGAGATACAGGCGGTCTTGAGTGCAGGCAGGCGCGTGAGTGCAGGGCGTTTGATTGTTCTGTTTCAGCCGCATCGTTTCAGTAGATTGCAGTCACTGTACGAGGATTTTTTGAGTGCGCTGGTGGACACCGAGACTTTATTGGTTTTACCAGTCTATGCCGCTGGCGAGGTCGCCTTGCCAGAGTGCAATCACGAGACCTTTGCGGCTGATATGACACGGCGCGGACATCGAGATTGCTTGGCAGTGCGGGATGATGTGCAAGAATTGGCGCGCGCTATTGCAATGCGGATGCAGGCGGGTGATCATGTCCTATGTTTGGGCGCGGGTTCGATTACAACGATTGCACATGCCTTGCCTGAAGCTGTGCAGGCCGTCTTATGACTGTCTCGTGGCTGCACACGCCCCCTCGTGGGGTCTTGCGCCACGATGCGCCGTTAGCCAACCGAACTTGGCTCAAGGTTGGCGGGGCAGCAGACCTGCTTTTTATCCCCGAAGATGCCGAGGACTTGAGTATGCTCTTGGCACAATATCCAAATGACGCACCGCTATTCTGCTTGGGAGCAGGGTCGAATACCCTTGTCCGTGATGGTGGCATTCAGGCTCTGGTGATACAGTTGGGCACAGGATTTGGCGAGATACGACAGCTTGATGATCATCGTCTGCAAGCGGGTGCTGGGGCGCGTAGTCTAAAGGTGGCCAAAAAAGCCGCTGATTTTGGTCTGGCGGGTTTGAGTTTCCTTGCAGGAATCCCTGGTTCGGTTGGTGGTGCGCTGGCGATGAATGCGGGTGCGCATGGCGGCGAGACCTTTGATCAGCTTGAATCATTGCAATGGATGGATAGGGGTGGCACAATACAG
>JAHDDM010000001.1:0-12093 GCA_020629355.1 Rhodospirillaceae bacterium | reverse complement strand
GCCGAAGAGTAATCTGGAATACGGCTATCGTCACTGTGGCCTGAAAGACGGTATTTTTCTTTCGGCGGTATTCTGTTGCCCGCGCAAGGAGACGACATTGCTTCATGCCGAAATCGCCGCCGTTCAGCAACGCCGCGCTGATACGCAACCTGTTGCAGTGGCAACGGGTGGGTCGACCTTTGTCAATCCAACACAGGTTTCACCAATGACCGGCGAAGTCCGTCATGCCTGGCAATGGATTGATGCCGCGGGGTGTCGTGGCCTCAAGATTGGCGGTGCGATGATCAGCGAAAAGCATTGCAATTTTATGATCAATACTGGCGATGCTAGTGCAGAAGACTTTGAAACTTTGGGCGAAACGGTACGGGCGCGGGTGCTGGAGCAGTTTGGAATTACTCTGGAATGGGAAATTCGCCGTGAAGGGATTGTGGGATGACTCAGCTGGGCAAAATTCTGGTGGTGATGGGCGGAGTCTCCGCCGAGCGGGAGGTCAGTCTGGCAACAGGAGAAGCCTGTATTCAAGCACTTGATCAATTAGGTCTGGCCTATGGCAGTTACGATTTCACAGGTAACCTTCCAGACTTTATTGCGACATTGGATTCAGGCTATACGGTGATGCTGAATGCGTTGCACGGGACTTATGGCGAGGATGGCCGAATTCAGGCTATCGGGGACTTGATGCATATTCCCTATAGCCACTCTGGAGTGCTGGCCTCTGCTCTGGCGATGAATAAGGCGGTATCGCTAAAAATATTTCAGGCCAGCGGCCTGTCGATAGCCGATAGTGTTTGCCTTGATCACGGGGCTATTGGAGAATGCACCGATTGGCCTTTGCCTTTGCCTCTGGTGGTGAAACCAGTTGCGGAAGGCTCTTCTATCGGGGTGCTTATCTATCGTGATGGTGAAGCTTTTGCCGAGCATCAGGCCGCGATACTCAAAGAAGCCGAACGCGGCGCGCTTCTGTTCGAGGAATATATCGCTGGTCAGGAATTGACCGTTTCGGTCATTGATGATGGTGATCATGTACAGGCTTTAGGAGTCACAGAGCTGTTTACGGGTGAGACCTTCTATGATTACACCGCAAAATACAGCACGGTTTCTGGGGCAAGCCATGTCTGTCCAGCAGAAATTCCAACGACTTTACGCGATGACTTGATGCGCGCGGCCTGTACTGCTCATCAAGTCTTAGGCTTGCGCGGGGTTAGTCGCTCTGATTTTCGACATGATCCTGCTCAGAATCGTTGGACAATTCTGGAGACCAATACACAGCCAGGAATGACGGAGACCTCTCTGCTTCCTGAACAGGCCGCGCAGTTTGGCTGGAGCTTCCCTATGCTTATTCAAAAAATTCTTACCGCAGCGCGCCATGACTGAAACACAGCAGACAAGAAAAATACACCACACCTTACCGCCGCCCACTCTAGGCCGGACGCTTTTGGATGCTGTTAAAGAACCTTGGGCGCGTTGGCTTGCATTGGCTTTGGCGGGGCTTGTGATTCTTGGTCTTACTTTTAACTATTTGCGCACTGCTGCCTATTGGGCTGGCAATCAGATACTTGTTTTGCCTGAACAGATGGTGCAGGGGATGCAAAATCAGCTCTACCCACAGGTTAGTGCCGATAATCTTGTTGTTTCTGGTATCAAGTATGCAGATTATCAGGAACTTTTGCATTATTTAACAGAGCTTTTAATGCGCCAGTTGAGTATTGACAAGACCCTTACGGTAATGGATGTCGACTTGAATGGGCTTGAGGCAGGATTGCAACAGCATCCGTGGGTTTCTGGCGCGCGCATATCCCGATTGCACACTGGACAGATTGCGGTGCATGTTCAGGAACACGAACCTCGTGCGCTTTATGTTAATACACAAAAGCAATATTGGTTGATCAATGAAGCGGGTGAGGCTTTTGTCCGCATCAAGAAAGAGCAGGCACAAGAGTTTGCCAATCTTTTAGTTTTAACTGGTAATGATGCGGAACTTTTCTTGCCTGAGCTTCTTGCGGCTCGTAGGCAAGTGCCTCAAGCATTTGAGTCTATGGTCAGTGCCGAGAGAATGCGCTACTCTGGTTGGAAGTTACACTATCAACGTCCATCTTCTCTCGCTTTGTACTACGTTTACATTCATGGTAAGAATACGCTAGAGTTGACCCCTCCGCTGGAAAGGCTAGTCAAACTAGAACAACACTACCAGCTTTCTGCACGGGCTGTGCGCGGTTATGACCTCCGTGCATGGCCGAAGGTGCGGGTTGATCTTTTGAAGAAAGGATGAAGAATGACCATCGGATATATTGATATTGGTGCGAATAGCGCTCGGATATTGATCCCGCTTTACGAAGAGGATGAGCTCTCTGATACCATTGTGTATAAACGTAACGTTACTGGACGTGGTAAGGAGGGCTTTCTGAACGGGGAGAGTTTGAAATCTGAATTCAAACAGATAGCAGAGGAATTGCGCTCAGAACTTGATACCTCTAATCTTCCGCCTTGTTGTGTTGCGGTCAAGGACAATGAGGCGATTACCGATATGTGTAGTCTATCGGTGCGTACCGAGGGCAAAGCTATTGCAAAGTCGGACGTTCTGTATCTCAAGAGAAATATCGACTTGGACTGTCCAGACGACTACGTTCCTTTGCACCGTATCCCCATTGGCTTTCGTTTTGATGGCGGCGAGCTGATCCAAGACCCCGTAGGACAACGGGGCGAGGTGCTGTCTTTTTACGTCATGCTGATTGCTGTGCGTCGCAGTGAATTACAATCTTATGCTTATTTTCTGCAAGCGGCAGGTGTGAAAATTCAACATTTTATCTATGACGGCCTTGCGCACGGTCTGGCCGCAGTGCGCGAAACCAACGAAACAACCTGCACGGTTTTTGATCTTGGCGCAAATACAACAGGTGTGAGCATTTTTGAGAACGGCCTTCCGGTACATTTTGGATATACTCCGAATGGTATGGATCTGCTTGGTATAGAGCTTGTGCGACAGCTCCGTTGTTCAGGGGATGCTGCAGATAAGCTGATCATGTCCAAGGGCATGGCAGCACGCGGAAATGCGATTACCTATCTGTACAGCGATAATAAAACCAAGGGTTCTGTTGATGTCCCGCGTTTTGTCAATATTTTGCGTTTGAAGCTGAGTATCATTCTTCAGGCCGCGCGCGGAGAAATGGCAAATAGCCTCTGGCCTGAAATAACCCCTAGCTATCGCCACAAGATAGTCTTGACAGGCGGCGGGCGTAGTCTTGGCGATTTATTGCGGGTATCTCAGCAGCTGTTGAAAGTTTCAACGACGATTGCGCGCGGTTGGGATCGTTCTGATGGTGACAATGCCTTTATGGCTTGCCTTGGGATGTGGATGTATATGGACGGCGATAATTTCGGCGAGCCAGAATTCGCCAAAGTTGCCAGGATTGGCGACAAATCTGCTGGTGGAATTTGGCAATGGTTAAAGAGCGTCTTTTCTTAGGTTTTAATCTATTGATATTATAGTATTTTGTTAAATTCTTTCTAGGGAGTGTGTTTTTAGTTCCGTTTAACGGTTTATTTTTGTGGCTTTTCTTGCTATGACAAAAGAGGTAATTTCAAGACTGTTGTTTTGAATATTATTTTCAATAAATACTTTATGTACAAGGATTTATCATGCTAGATATTACACCCGCAGAAATAGAAAAGCTTCAAGCCCGAATCGTTGTGATCGGCGCGGGGGGTGCTGGTTGCAACGCGATCAATAATATGATCGAGAAAAAACTGCCCGGTGTGCAGTTTGTTGCGATGAATACGGATACGCAGTCCCTAGGCAAGTCTATGGCGACAACAAAAATCCAGTTGGGTGTTGATGCAACCGAAGGATTGGGCGCGGGTTCAAACCCAGATGTTGGACGTGCAGCGGCATTGGAATCAGAGCAAAAGATTCAAACTGTACTCAAAAACGCTCATATGGTGTTTATAACTGCTGGAATGGGAGGGGGCACAGGCACTGGATCGGCTCCGGTGATTGCGCGCCTGTCCCGTGAAATGGGAATTTTGACCGTAGGTGTGGTCACGAAACCTTTCAAGTTCGAGCGTAAACGCCGCGAGGAAATCGCCGAGACGGGCATTAACGAGTTGCAACAGTTTGTCGATACTCTGATTGTGATTCCGAACGAAAATCTCTTCCGTTTGACCAACGGTCCGACAACTCTAACCGATGCTTTCAGTCATGCTGATGATGTGTTGCTTTCGGGGGTTCGTGGTGTCACGGACCTGATTGTTCAGGAAGGTAAAATCAACCTTGATTTCAATGACATTAAAACTGTGATGAAAGAAATGGGCAAGGCGGTGATGGGTACAGGCGAGGCTTCGGGTGAAAATCGCGCCAAAGAAGCCGCGACGAAGGCCATCAATAATCCTCTGCTTGAAGATATTAGCCTACGCGGTGCAAGCAGTGTCTTGATCAATATTACCTCTGGTAATGATGTGACCTTGGTGGAAACCAACGAGGCTGTGAATTGCGTCACCGAAGAGGTTTCTGATGATGCCTTGGTGATTTTCGGTCTTACCCTCAACGAGGAGTTGGGCGACAATATCCGTATTTCGGTGATTGCGACAGGCGTGGATGCAGAAGCAGGGCCAAAGCCTATACAGCCCGTTGCAGAACCAGCACCAGTATCTGCTCCTGCTCCTGCTGTTGAAACAGCGCGGCAGTCCGTAGTGGAAACACCTGTTTATGTCGCGCCAGGCTACCCTGAAGACGAAGCAGAAGCAGAGCCAGAACCCGAGGCGAAGAAAGAACTGGATGATGGTTTGTTTGCGCATCCACAGGATGATTCTGTTATACCACCTTTGCAATCCAAGCCAAGGTTTGGTAGCGTTGCGCCTGCTGAACAAGAGTCCGAGCTGTCTCTTTCGGCACAGTCGCCTTTATCTGAATTGCGCCGGCGTAATTATATGGGTGATCAAGGTCATACCAAGCCTGAACCAGCGCAACCAGAAGACACAACTCCGTCTTTCCTGAAGCGTTAATAGCGTTTTGACCATAGATGCGAAGGAAGGCGTTGTTATTTACCTAAGATTTCGATGCAGATATGGTTAAAACGTGTATTCGAGCACCGGAGCATACTTTATGTATTTGAGGAGCGGAGGATAGCGTTTTGACCATAGATGCGCGAAAGATAGGTAAATACGGTGTGACATTTTGTCACATCTCTTTAACTGCTTGTTCCTGCTCGATTCGCTAAATAAGAATTCAGGTATCTGCCATATTTGGCAGAGGCGAAAATAAGGGCAGGGTGGTTCAGTGTTGAATATAGCGGCAGTTAAGATGAATTCAGATCAAGCACACTGTTCTGTGCGGGATAGCGCTTCAGGCAGGGTGGTTGCTCTTGAGTGCGAATCCTATGGTCTGGCGCAACGTACTTTAGCTTGTGAAATAGAGTTTCAGGGTATTTCCGTACATTCTGGCGAGCAGGTCAGTATGCGGGTGAAGCCAGCACAGGCCAATAGCGGTATTGTTTTTGTTACTCAGTCTGGAGCATGCATTCCCGCAACTATTGAGCATATTGCCCCGAATGCATACGGCCTGTCGACGGTTATTGGCCTTGGTGATGAAAGCATTTCGACGATCGAGCATCTCATGGCAGCATTTGCGGCCTGTGGTGTTGATAATGCCGAGGTCTATCTTGAAGGCAGTGAATTGCCGATTATGGATGGTAGCGCGCAACCTTTTGTCGATAGGATTATACAACAGGGTCTGGTGCAGCAAAATATCCAGCGTAGATTTTTGCGGATCACAAAATCCTTTACCTATCACGGTGCAGATGGACAGTGGTTGCGCTTTGATCCATTAGATGAGGATAAAATTGGCCAGATAGAAGTCGCGGTAGACTATAGCGCGGTTATTCCTTCCATTGGCAAACAGTCCTTGAAAAGACCTTTGGCACCAAAAATATTGCGTGATGAATTGATGCACAGCCGTACTTTCGGTCTGGAATCGGAGCGCATTAAATTTCGGTCTGTCGAAAAAGGTCTTGGGGCATCGTGCGATAATGCCGTGATTTATGACGGTGATGCAATCCTGAACCCTGAAGGTTTGCGCTGTGCAGATGAGGCCGTTCGCCATAAGGCTTTGGACTTGATTGGTGATTTATATCTGGCAGGCTGGCCTTTGCTTGGACATATTTCTGCTTTTAAGCCTAGCCACCGTGGTAATGCCGAGGCGCTTAGTGCGCTACTGCAATCAGATTGCTTCACTCTTTAGATTCTTCTATATTGATCAGCAAATGAAGCGTGCAAGCGCACTGTTTGGATCTGATCATATGAATCGTATATTTCCTATTGTTGTCTTGTGTTTGGGACTGAGCCTTGCGGGGTGCAGTACACCTGAGCCAGAATATGTCGAGATTGTCGAGGAGCCGATTAAGGTTCTGTATGATCGCGCGTTACGTTCCATGGCCGAAGGCAATTACGGTAAGGCTTCGGAGCAGTTTCAGGAATTGGAGATTCAGCATCCCTATTCGGAATGGGCAATGCGCGCGGCTCTTATGTCTGGCTATGTTTTGTATCTGAAACTAGACTATGCTGGTGCGATATTGGCTTTTGATCGTTATGTCGAGCTAAATCCTGATGGTGCGGATAGACCCTATGCGGAATATATGGCCTCTGTTTCTTATTTTGAACAGATTGTGGATATAGGCCGCGACCAATTCTTGACCGAGCAGGCCGCAGAGCGTTTCTTGCGCTTAATCGAGCAGTTTCCGAATTCAGAGTATGCCCGTGATGCGCGGGTGAAATATGACTTGACCCAAGATCAGCTGGCGGGCAAGCATATGGATGTTGGACGTTTTTATCAGAAGCGCAATATTCATACTGGTGCGATTAACCGTTTTCGGCGTGTGGTACAGGACTATGGCACGACCAGCCATGTCCCTGAAGCTTTATTCCGCTTGGCAGAAAGTCAGCTGTTTTTAGGTTTGCGCGAAGATGCCCAAATGGCGGCGGCGGTATTGGGACATAACTACCCCAATTCCAGCTGGTACAGTAAGGCATATGATTTATTGGTGCATAATCAGTTGATCCCAAAGGCGCAGTCCAAAGGCTGGCTGAACGAGATTTATGGTATTTTCGGGTCAAGTTGATCAGATGATTCTACAGACGCTGCATATTCAAAACCTGTTATTGCTGAAAAAGCTTGATATGACTTTTGGCGCGGGTCTGAATATCCTGAGTGGTGAAAGCGGGGCAGGGAAGTCTTTGGTTTTGTATGCGCTGGCCTTGTTGCTTGGGGCGCGTTTTGATCGTTCGATGCTGAGCGGAACATGCAATCAGGCGGTTATTTCGGGTGTTTGGAAAATGCCTATGGGTCATGTTCTGTATGGCAAGCTGGCAGAGATGGGCATTGTTCTTGAAGACGGCGAGGACATGATTATCCGCCGTGTTTTGGGGACATCTTCGGGTGTTTATATTAACGATACCCCGATCAGTCTGAAGGGTCTGGCGGGTCTGGCGGTGTGTTTTGCCGAGATGTATGGACAGTTTGCCGCCCATCGTCTGGCGGAGAGTGATTACCAGCGTCAGCTTTTGGATGATTATGCTGGGCTAGGAATAGATGTTGCACTTTCACGCAGCTGTTATCGCGCTTGGCAGCAGGCGGTAGAGGAATTACACGAGGTGGTTGCGCGGCATCGCCTATTGCAAGAACAGGCAAGTTATATTGAGCATACTTTATCGGAATTAAAAGAGCTGGACTTGCGTTCTGGCGAGATCGAAGACCTACAGGATCAACGCCGTGAAATTCGAGAAGTCGTGGCGCGGATGGAACAGCTCAAGAATGCTTCAGAGCTTTTGGGCGGCAGGAGAAATCAGGGTTTGGCGCGAGATATTGATCAGGTTCAGTTGGCCTTGTCTGATGATGAAGACGAAGAGATTGCCGAGATCATTGACGGGCTGGAGCGGGCGCGGATTGAAATTGTTGAGGCTGAGCGTAGTATTTCGTCTCTGTTGAATCAGCACCATGACGGCGAGGCGAGTCTTGAGGACATTGAGGCGAGACTGTTTCGTATTAGTGAACTGGCGCGCAAGCATCAAACCACGCCAGAGCAGTTACACGAGGTACTGGATTCCTTGGCGGCTCAGGCTGAGGAGATTGAGGAATTGGCGCGGCAGGAGCAACGTTTGGGGGGTGTCGTCGATGATACCCGCCGAGCTTTGGACGAGGTGCATACTGGTCTGAGCAAGACACGAGCGCAAGCATCCGCGCAGTTTGCAGCGGCGGTGAGCAAAGAATTTGCAGCGTTGAATATGCCCAATGCGGCGATACGAGTGGAACTTATTGCGCTAGAGCAGCCTTCTGCAACGGGTTTGGAGCGGGTGCAAATTGTCATGCGTACCCAGCCCGATGGTGATTGGCGGCCTGTATTGAAAATTGCTTCTGGTGGCGAGATGACGCGGGTTTTGCTGGCGATTGCGCTTTGTCTTGGCGAGGTGGAACACGCAACGGATATGTCTGGCCTACCGTTGGTTTTTGACGAGATTGATGCGGGTATGGGTGGTGAAACGGCGGCATTGCTTGGCGCGCGGATGAAAAGTCTTGCCAACAGCCGTCAAGTGCTGGCGGTGACTCATTCACCGCAAATGGCGGCCTGTGCTGGTCAGCATTTTATGGTGCGCAAACAAGAGCTTGAGGGCGCAATATGTACTCAGGTTACTGTATTGCACGATGATGCCCGCCGTGAGGAGATTGCGCGGATGCTGGCAGGGGAGACGATTACGCCTGCCGCACGCGCGGCGGCAGATGCTCTGCTTGCAGGAGCATAGAGAATGATCGAACGCCTTGATACATTATTTGCTGAAATACGCCGCCATGATAGTTTGTATCATGGTCAAGACAGTCCGCAAATTTCCGATGCGGAATATGATGCCTTGCGCGATGAATTTCAGAGTCTATTGCAGGCGCATCCTGAATTGCGTGAACATTATCAGGTGCAGGATACCCCAGGAGCGTCGAGCGCACAGGAATTCGCCGAGGTGCGCCATACTGTTCCGATGCTTTCGCTAGAGAAAGTCAAGACCGCGTCTGAACTTGAGGCTTTTATCCAACGAACGGCAGACTTTTTGAATCTTGAGCAGCTGGACTTTTATGCCGATTGCAAGGCTGATGGGCTATCGGTATCGCTCTGGTACGAAGACGGTGTTCTGATACGGGCGGCGACACGCGGCGATGGGCAGGTAGGCGAAGATATTAGTCATACCGTGCGGACTATTGCGGTGATTCCCAAGTCTTTGGATCATGCCCCGCCGATACTTGAGATACGCGGTGAAGTCTATATGCGCAAGGATGATTTTTATGCTTTGAATGCCACGCAGGAAGCCGCAGGCCAGAAGACTTTTGCGAACCCGCGCAATGCCGCAGCGGGGAGTATCCGCCAGCTTGACCCCAAGGTCAGTGCCGCACGGCCGTTGAATTTCATGGCCTTTGGTCTTGGAGACGCAAGTGAGGAGTTTCTGGCGACAGTCTCGACCTTGCAACAGCTCTATGGACACTTTGATCATTGGAATATGCCCCATAGCGGTTGCGCGGCTCTCTGTACGGACGAAGCCAGTATGCTGGACTATTGGCAGGAATTGAACCTAAAGCGCGCGCAGTTGCCGTTTGATATTGATGGGGTGGTCTTCAAGGTCAACAAAATCAGTGACCATGCGCGTCTTGGGGCATTGACCCGCACACCACGTTGGGCAGTGGCGGCGAAATTTGATCCTGATAGTGGCGTTAGTCAAGTAATTGATATTACAGTTCAAGTCGGGCGTACAGGAGTTGTTACACCAGTGGCGAACCTTGCGCCTGTGAATATCGGCGGGGTCTTGATCCGTCGAGCCAGCCTGCATAATCGAGATGAGATTGCTCGTAAGGATATTCGTCTTGGTGATACCGTGCGTCTGGTACGGGCAGGGGATGTGATTCCCAAAATTGAAGAGGTGCTTTTTGATCAACGTTCTGAGGAAAGCCAGCCTTTTGATTTTCCAAAACTTTGCCCGTCTTGTGGTAACGATTTGGTGTTCTCCGAATCAGAAGTCGCGGTGCGTTGCGTGGCAAGCGGAAGTTGTGCAGCACAGGATAGCGAGCGGTTGAAGTACTTTGTTTCTCGTGCTGCCATGGATATTGAAGGCATGGGCGCGAAGCTGGTGGAACGGCTGCACAAAGAAGGCTTAGTCCGTAACCTAAGCGATATTTTCTGTCTTGAAGATCATGCCGAACAGATTCAGGCTTGGGAAGGCTTTGGCGAGAAATCCTGGCAAAATTTAATGCAGTCCATCGAAAAAAGCCGCTCTGTGCGGTTCTCGCGGTTTTTGGTGGCCTTGGGAATTCCACAGATTGGACAGTCCAGCGCACTATTATTATCCGAACATTACGGAACACTGGAAAGGATGCAGGCCGATATACATTTGCCTAAAGAAGAAGTTATTGCACGCTTAACCGAGATTAACGGGATCGGGGTCTCAATGGCAGAAGATTTTCTTGAAGTTCTGTCGAATCCCGTGCAAGGTGCAGAAATAGAACGACTTGCCTCGATGCTCAAGATTGAACCTGACCCGAAAGCACAGTCTGGCGAAGGCTTCTTGAGCGGCAAGACAGTGGTTTTTACGGGCAAATTTGCCGATTTTTCACGCGCGGAGGCTCAAGGGCAGGCGCGGGCATTCGGCGCAAAAGTCGCCAGTTCGGTTTCAGGCAAGACGGACTTGGTGATTGTGGGTACAGATGCGGGCAGTAAACGCACTAAGGCAGAGAAATTGGGGCTGGAAATATGGCAAGAGTCCGATTGGCAAGCCGCGCTTGCGGCACAGGAGACAGAATGATGAGACCATTGATTATTGCAGGATGCTGCTTGGCACTTAGTGCCTGTGCGCTGGTGACCCATCCAGACAGCAAAAAAGACAACAATGGCCAGTGGAAAATCACCAGCATTGAGGGTGAACAGGTACTGAGAGGCAACGCGCTGAGTGTTTTCGGTGATCGAAGTTTGGCGATGATCGGGCAGGGTAGCGAGGCCAGCTTCATTCTGAAGCGTGATCCCATTGGTCAAATTGAATGGTATAAAGAGGCGAATACCGCTTTAAGTAACTTGTATGCTGGTCATTATAGCAAGGCGGGGACGCTGATTGTCGCGGGTGATTATCCGAGCGATACTGGTGTGCAACAGGCCTATGCCATGAGCCTGAATGCTGCTGGTGGTATTCATTGGGAAAGTCAATTTCAAAGTGTCGACGATATGGCTATTCTGGCGATAGATGAAACTTCTGATGAGGACTTGATTCTGGCAGGGGTGCTTTATCCAGAAGGTTCGAGTGACGAATTCGATGCTATGGCAGATAGCTTTGTCCTGAAGGCCAGTGCAGAGGGGAATATTATTTGGCAACGGCCAATTTCCCTGCCACAGGATGATCAAGTCGATGATGTTCTGGTCTTGCCGAATGGGCGTATTCTGGCTTTGATCAATCATCGAGATGAAAACGAGGCGAGCCTTGGCGTGCGCTTGGTACAGTTAAGCGCGGATGGTGACATTGTCTATAACGAACGACTTTTGGCACCGGGCTTTTCTGATGCTGCTGCAATGACATTAAGTCCTGATGGGCAGAGTATTTGGATTGTTGGCTCTTATGCCAGCACTGCCGATGAAAGAAGCCACCATCAAATGGCTCTGCTTCAGGTGAGCGCTGAGGCCGAGGTCATGCAGCACTTTATTGACCGCGCCAGTATTGACGCTGCACCTGGCGATATTGCCACGTTGGCGGATGGTTCGATTGTGGTGGTGGGAACAGGGCAGCCTAAGAATACTCTTGGCGACTTGAATGTTCTATATGTACGCTTTAACGCCGCTGGTGAGACCATTGAACGGGCAGACTTCGGAAACGGAGGCATCGATTTTGCGGATGCAATACAGGTGCTTAATGACGGAACAGTGCATATTCTGGCGACGTTTAATGCAACGGAAGAACCGCAGCTTACGCTCATTTCTCGCGTTGGTTCATAATTTTTTCAATGACTTACGCAACCTTAAATGGTGCCCAGGGACAGAATCGAACTGCCGACACGAGGAACTTCAATCCTCTGCTCTACCAACTGAG
>JAHDDM010000149.1 GCA_020629355.1 Rhodospirillaceae bacterium | reverse complement strand
AACCACCGCCCAGATGCTTGAGAATATCCGCACGATGAAAAACACCAGCAAAACCCCAAGTACAATGATGGGATCACTGGCGATAAAGGGAAACATTTTGATGACAAAACTGAAGAGTAACCCTGCCAGCATTGCCGCTGCAATCGTTATGGGCAAGCGTTTCACCAGTGTACTGAGCCAGTTTGACGCACCAGTGAAGACCAGCAATCCTGCTGCGAAGAGACATGCGCCGACACATGCTTCGAAAGAAATGCCTTGGCTGCTGGCAATGACGGCACTGCCAGGGAAAGACCACGCCGTGACGATAGGCATACGATAAGAATGGCAGAGATACAGGGTTGTGACAGCAACCCCTAGACATATGGCAGCAAAGCCAGAGGTCATTTGTGCAGGGGTTGCTGATACTGCTTGCAAGGCGGCTAAGACCACGGGGACAGAACCGACAAAGCCGATAAAGACAGCAATAAAGGCGGAAGTAGCAACAGAAAAGCGCATTTAGCCCAGTTTTGCCATTTTGCTTGCGACATCCAGCATCCGAGTCGCAAATGCCCATTCGTTATCATACCAGGCCAGAACGCGCACGAGGTCTTTGCCGAAGGTTTTTGTTCCTGTAGCATCAAAGATTGCACTAGCAGGATGGTGCATGAAATCGCATGACACCAGCTCTTCTTCGGTATAGGCTAATACGCCGTGGAGCTTGTCCGTGGCGGCTTCACGCATGAGGGCGTTAATATCGGCGATACTGGCTGGTATGCGTATCTGTGCGGTCAAGTCCACAGCAGAGACGTTCTGCACGGGGACACGCATTGCCGTACCATCCATGCGGCCTTTTAATTCGGGGATAATTTCGCACATGGTGCGTCCCGCGCCAGTGGTGGTGGGGATCATGGACTGGAAGGCGGCGCGTGAGCGGCGCATGGAGCTGTTATGCCGCGAATCGACAGTGGGTTGATCACCCGTTGCAGCATGAATGGTGGTCATGTTGGCATATTCAATACCCAAGGTGTCGTTCAGTACCTTACAGACAGGCGCGGCACAATTTGTCGTACAGGAGGCATTTGAGACCACGTGATGCTCAAGCTTCAGGATATGGTCATTGACACCATAGACGATGGTGGCATCGGCTTCTTTGCAGGGTGCAGAGACCAGAACCCGTTTTGCGCCAGCCTCAAGATGCCCCAAACATTTCGGTTTCGCGTTAAATTTTCCAGTACATTCCAGCACAACATCAATACCCATCTCGCCCCAAGGCAAGGCTCTCATGGCGTAATCTGCCAGAATTGGAATCTCTTGCCCTGCAATGATCATGCTGTTTTCAGTAGAGGTAATTTCGGTAGTCATGCGACCATGCGCTGAATCGTATTTCAACAGATGCGCGAGCTGCTCTGGTGTACCACGAGAATGAATGGCGGCGATACGAATATCCTCACGGCCTGTCTCGATTGCCGCGCGTAAGGTTAATCGTCCAATACGTCCGAAGCCGTTAATAGCGAGATTATAAGTCATTTTTAGTCCTGTTATGGTTTGTCATCTGGCCAGGGGCAGCCCCGCGAAATGGTTTTGATTGTCTGGCACAGTCCTGTTGTTGGATCGGTTTCTATGAATACGCCGCATACTCCTGCTGCACCAGAAGCAGGCTGCATACGCGGGCGTGGGATACGGCCTAGGAAACGGTCCAGCGAAATCTCTTTGTCCATGCCAATTACTGAGTCGTAATCGCCACACATCCCCGCATCGCTTTGGTAGCCACTGCCAGCAGACATAATATGCGCATCTGCTGTGGGGACATGGGTGTGGGTTCCCACCAGAAGGCTGACACGACCATCACAGAAATGCCCCAAGGCGCGCTTTTCGCTACTGGCTTCGCCGTGGCAATCGACGATCACTGCATCAAGTTCTGCCGTACAGGGCGCGCCTTCGGGCAGGAGACGGTCAAGGCAGGTAAAAGGATTTTCGGCCTCGTTCATAAACAGACGGCATAGTACATTCACCACCAGAACACGCTTGCCATCGGGTGTCTCGTGCAGGTAACTGCCAGAACCAGGCAGGTTTGTACCCGCATTGTTGGCGGGGCGAATCAGGGCGGGATTACGCTGGATATAGGGGATAATATCATTGCAGTCCCAAGAGTGATTGCCACCCGTTAAGACATCTGCACCGTAGCCAAAAAGTTCTGTGGCGGTTTTTTCAGAAACACCAAAACCGTGGTTGGAGTTTTCGGCATTGATGATCACGACATCTGGCGCGTAGTCACGGCGTAAATCGGGCAGATAGCGTTTCACGGCATAACGCCCGCTGCGGCCGAAGACATCGCCTAAGAAAAGTATCCTCATATTAGAGTACCCCGCACCGTCATCCCTGACTTGATCAGGGATTCATTTTGCCTTGAAACGCAAAGTACGGAGATAACGCAAGATGGATTCCTGCTTTCGCAGGAATGACAAGGCAGAATATTGATTTTCATGTCCGCACCACACCTTTTTCCGTGACGATAGCCTTTAGGGGCAGGTCATAAGCCCCAATCGGCACTTCGTCAACCTGTTGTGCAGCATAAGCAAGGCCAATAAAGACACTATTCGGATTTTGTTGCTGAAATTGCGCGATGGTGCGGTCATAAAACCCGCCGCCGTATCCCAAACGATAGCCTTTGGTGTCAAAGGCCAATAATGGCACAAGCACGAGGTCTGGCATCACTTGACGCGCGGTGGCTACAGGGGCACGGGTGGCAAAGGCTTCCGCAACAAGAGAATCACCTGGCTGATATTGCCGAAAGAGTAAAGGATGTGCCTCAGCCACCACCACAGGTAGCGCGGTCTCGGTGCCAAGTTTCCGAAAGTGGTTGAGTATCGGTTGCGGATCAAGCTCTGAACCGATAGGCAAATACCCTGCCAGAGATTGTGGGACGTTGCCGTCAAGGTAGTCCAACAGATGCGGTATAATTTCACCAGCAGCATGAGGGCTTTGGTGCGCGGCGGCCTTACGCCTTGTTTTTGCGGACTTTCGCGCGGCAGATTTCAGCTGGTCTAATGCGTTATTCATCAGGTTGTTTCCCCCGTCATCCCTGACTTGATCAGGGATCCATTTTGCCTTGGAACGCAAAGTACGAAGGTAACAAAAGCTGGATTCCTACTTTCGCAGGAATGACGAGAAAGAATATTGATTTTCATACTTTTTATATAACTAAAGACATATGATGTAGGCTATATGGATTAGGTGAGCTTAAGCTTATAGTATCATAAAAATATTACTGCACTTAGGAAATCATCATGTTTGATACAAAAATAGCAATTATTATACGTGAAGATATAGCCATGTGGCAGAAACTCAATGTCACGGCCTTTTTAACCAGTGGTGTTTTGGGAGAACATTCTGGTTTGCTTGGGGAAATGTATCAAGATGCTGATGGAAATCAATATAATCCTTTAGTCATTCAGCCGATGATTATTCTCTCAACAGACCTCAAGGGCTTGCGCAAGATTCATGCAAAGGCTTTCTCAAGAAATGTGAAAATTTCACTATATATATCTGATATGTTTAATACTAGCCATGATGCAGAAAATCGTGAATCTGTAATGAAATATCAATCTCACGATCTGGATATAGTTGGTATAGCTATGCGTGCTGACAAAAAGAGCGTTGATAAAATAACTAAGGGAGCAAAGATGCATCCATAATTGAATCAATGTATAGTTCAGCTCCTAAAAATAATCATTTTATAGGGAGCACGCTATACCTTCACAATGAAAAATATCACTAAGGCACGGACTCTTTTATTTTTGCTCAGGCAGGTTTGGGTTTGCTACGTTGGTCTTTGATCAAGAGATTAACCCAAAAAGCCAACAGTCCGAGCACAATAGAGCCCCACCAGGTCGCATCATAGCTTCCC
>JAHDDM010000148.1 GCA_020629355.1 Rhodospirillaceae bacterium | reverse complement strand
AGCAAGGTCTGTCCCGAGAGGTTTTTCCACCACCACGCGGGTTTCAGGCGTAATCAGATCAAATGTGTCCAGCGATTGTGTGCAGGGTTCGATATGGGTTGGGCTGATGGATAGATAAAAAGTACGGATAGGGCGACTGTCTTTATTCAGAAACTCTGCCAGTTCCGTCCAGCCGTCATCACTGCATAAATCGACACGGCAATAGTCCAGCATCTGGCAGAAAAGCTCAAGCTGGCTGGCCTCGTAAAGGTGGGCAGGGACAAATTCGTGAATGGCTGTTGTAATCAGGCCGTGAAAATCCTGCCGAGACAGCTCTTTTCGTGATGCACCAGTAATGCGGGATTGCCCAATAATCTGCCCTGCAATAAAACGCCGAAACAGGCTTGGGAAAATTTTCCGCCGCGCCAAGTCACCCGTTGCACCAAAGATAACAAGGTCAAAAATTTCTACGGGTATTGTTTTGGAAACCATGGCAAAATTACCCTACTGAGCTAAACTCATCGCGCGTGTCGTGTCGATCATTCGGTTGGCAAAGCCCCATTCATTATCGTACCAGGATACCACCCGCACCAAATTGTTGCTCAGCACCTTGGTTTGCGGACTGGCATAATGGCTAGAGGCCGTAGTGTGATTATAGTCTATTGAGACCTTGGGTTCAGTATCAAAGTTTAAGACCCCTTGCATAGAACCAGAGGCGGCGTTGTGGAAGGCTTCGTTAATGGCCTTGAGCGTGGCAGGGCGGGTTGTCGTGACGCACAGATCAACCAGAGACACATTCGGGGTTGGAACACGAATGGCACTGCCTTCAAGCTTGCCTGTGAGTTCTGGCAAGACCAAAGAAATCGCCTTTGCGGCACCTGTTGAAGTTGGGATCATCGATAGCGCACCCGCTCTGGCACGATAAAGGTCTTTGTGGTCACTGTCGTGTAGCCCTTGATCCCCCGTATAGGCGTGCACCGTGGTCATATATCCCGATTCAATCCCAACAAGGTCATTCAGCACCTTTGCAATGGGGGCAAGGCAATTTGTCGTGCATGAAGCATTCGAGACAACCGTATCCGTTGCTTTCAGGGTGTCGTGATTAACGCCGTACACAATGGTCTTATCGGCATCAGCGCACGGGGCAGAGACCAGAACCTTTTGGACACCAGCCTCAAGAAGTTTTTCTGCTGCTGCTTTCGAGGTAAATCTTCCGGTACATTCCAAGGCAATATCGACATCAGACCATGGCAGGTCTTCAGGGTTGCGGCATTGACTGGTGCGGATAAAGTCCGCATCAATGGTCATGCCTGCATCGGTTGCGGTGACCGTGTGATCAAAGCGACCATGCACGGAATCATAGCGCAGCAGGTGGCTTAGCGTTTCATTGTCCGCAAGATCATTAATTGCCACGACTTTTATATCGTGGTGTTGCTGTTCGTATAGTGCGCGCAAAATACATCTACCGATACGGCCGAAGCCATTGATTGCAATGTTGATGGTCATGCTCTATATTCCTTGAAAATTTACGTTATCGCTAACGTTATGCTAACATAAAGCAATGCAGCACGACAAGGTTTTTAGGAAACTTTATGCCCAAATTGACAATGAAAGACGTTGCCAGAGCCGCAGGGGTGAGTGAAATGGCGGTCTCCAGAGCTTTTCGTGATGCAGTAGACGTTTCGGCGGCAACGCGGGATCGGATAAAAGCCAAAGCCGCCGAGCTTGGTTATGTCCCGAATCGAATTGCTGGAGCCTTGTCCTCAAGCAAAGTGAATCTGGTGGGTGTCGTGATCCCATCGGTGCGCAGCTATGTTTTTTCAGAGGTTCTTGATGGGGTTTCTTTGGGCTTGCAGTCATCAAATTTACGCCCTGTCTTTGGTCTGAGCAATTATGACTTGGATACCGAAGCCGAGGTTATTCGTGATATGTTGGCATGGCGACCGGCGGGTTTGATCATTGCAGGTCTGGAGCATTCGGATGCTGCACGGAAAATGCTGCAAGAAACCGATACCCCGATTGTCGAGATCATGGATGTTGATGGTGTCGCGACCCAGCATTGTGTGGGTATCTCGCATTATCAGGCGGGTTACGCAATGGCACAGGCTGTACTCGAACGCGGTTATCGTCGCATTGGATTTTTAGGCACGAAAATGTCCTCGGATTTTCGTGCTGCCAAGCGTCTGAAGGGGTTTGTCGCTGCCCTTGCAAAGCAAAATCTTCGTCTTGTTGATCAGCAAGGCTATGATTCTGGCTCAAGCATTCAAAAAGGCAAAGCTTTCACTGCCGAATTGCTTAGTCGAAGTCCCAAGCTGGATTGTCTGTATTGCTCGACGGATATTCTGGCGGTGGGGGCAGTGATGCATTGCCTTGAATTTGGAATCCGCATCCCTGATGATCTTGCGATTGCTGGATTCAACCAGCTTGATATGGCACAGGGATTACCAGTAGACTTAGCCACCACGAATTCCTTGCGCTATGAGATTGGGCGTAAAGCTGCTGAAATTGTGCTGCGCTGCAATCAGAAAACGACAGGTGAAACTTCCAGACAACAGGTCATTCTTGAAACCGCGCCCTATATGGGAAATAGTATTTAATATAAGTTTAAGAGGTTTTGCCTATGATATTGTGTTGTGGTGAAGCGTTAATGGATATGTTGCCAAGACCTTTGCTTGAAGGCGGCGAGGGCTTTAGGCCTGTTTCTGGTGGTGCGATATTCAACACCGCGATTGCGCTTGGGCGATTAGGAGCGAAGACAGGCTTTTTAGCGGGGGTCTCTGAGGATATTTTCGGACAAAAGATACTGGCAGATTTACAAGAATCCAGAGTCAACACAGATTATGTGAGCCGTGTTTCTCAGCCATCGACATTGGCTTTTGTGCAGCTGGTGGATGGACAGGCACAATATTCTTTTATGGACGAGAACTCTGCCCTCCGAAGTTTGAGCGAAGCGATGTTGCCGTCATTACCTGATAATGTCAAAGCGCTGCATTTTGGTGGTGTCAGCCTCATTGCAGAGCCATGCGGTTCTGCCTACGAGGCGCTTATGCACCGCGAGGCGGAACATCGTGTTATCTCGTTTGATCCCAATATCCGCCCGGGATTTATCACTGATCACGATAGCCACCGCGCGCGGATACAGCGTATGTTGGCATTGTCAGATATTGTCAAGGTCTCTGATGAAGACCTGGCTTGGATTACGCCGAATATTCCGTATGAAACCGCGATTCAAGGGATACTGTCTCAAGGCGCGGCGATTGTTCTGTTGACCAAGGGGGCAGAAGGTGTAATTGCCTATACAGAGGACTTTGAAGTCCATGTTCAGGCACAGAAAGTCACGGTGGTGGATACTATTGGGGCAGGAGATACCTTCAATGCGGGTTTCCTTTATGCTTTAGAAACAATGGGCTGCCTTGATAAGAATTTGCGTTATTTCAGTGCCGAGACTTTCCACGATGCTATTGAGTTTGGGCATAAAGTGGCTGCAATAACGGTTTCGCGCGCGGGGGCGAACCCGCCGTGGATTCATGAGCTTAATGGCTAAAGCGAAATTCGCTGTGATGATGATAACGATCATTCGAGTCTAAAAAGACCGAGGGAAAATGCCCATGATTCGGGGCATCGGGGTAGCCCTGTGGCTCGATAGCAATACCGCCGCGAGTGCACAGTGGCTTACCATCCCGCCCGATAAGTCCTGTAGTGCCGAAATGGCGCGCGTCATAAATCTGTACCCCTGCCTGATTGCTGTGTAGCTCCATGGCGATACCATTCGGCGCAGTCAGGCTGAGGAAACGCCGCAAGCCGTTACCACGAACACACAGATGATGGTTAAAATCCCGATCAGAAATTAGAGCTTTGTTTTGCCAACGGGGTAGCATCCACCAATTTTTCCTGTGGGAATATCCATCAAGTGCCAGATATTTGTCGGCATCAATCTGTAAGTC
>JAHDDM010000147.1 GCA_020629355.1 Rhodospirillaceae bacterium | reverse complement strand
GCATAAAGTGGCAAAATCAATAATCAGGTCATTCTGGCTTTCACCCGCGTAACTCAGGCAGTCTGCAAGCACGAGACGGCCTTCGGCATCGGTATCACCAATTTCAACGGTACTGCCATTCCGCGTGGTGAAAATATCGCCTGGATGCATGGCATTGCCTGCAATGGCATTTTCGGCAATGCCCAAAATCAGGCGGATATTGGCTTTTGATTTTGAGGACAACAGCATGGCCACCAGACCAATGGCATGAGCAGCACCGCCCATGTCTTTTTTCATCACCAGCATGGCAGCACGAGGTTTAATGTCCAAGCCGCCCGTATCAAAACAGACCCCTTTACCGATGATCGTAATACTCGGCGCATTCGGAGTGGGGCTATTCCATTGCATTTCCAGCAGACGCGGTGGTGATTCGGCGGCCTTGCCAACATGGTAAATTAAGGGAAAGTTTTCTCGCAAAAGTTCTGTGCCGATAATTTCACGCTGGTGCACGAGACGCTCTGGTGCGAGTTTGCTTAAAATCGCTTGCGCACGGCGGGCAAGACGGGCAGGGGTGAGTGTATTGGCGGGGTGATCAATGAGAAAGCGTGTCAGGTATTCCGCACGTATCAAGCTTAATATCGGGGCTTTGGGTGCGTTCAGGCAAAGCTGAGCGGTGGGTTTTTTCGCGCGATAACGGTAACTGCCTGAACCCCAACCGCGAAGAGCCGCCTCGGTGGGGGTATCTGCAAGACTGTAACAACCAGCAGGTAGGCTGGCGGCGGCATCGCTCCAGCTGCGCCAGTCTTGATCATCTTTGATCCCTAGTGCAACCTTCAGCGCACCTTGATCATGGAAGAAGCAAAATTTCCCTGCTTGAGCCGTAAAGCCTTGGCGTTGAAGTTCAGCACTATCATCAATGTTCTCAAGCGAGGTACAGGCGAGAATCGGTACTGCTTCGGGTTTAGGCGCGCAAAAGCCTTTCAGATGCAAAGCCACTTTCTATTGTCCATTCAAAATTTGATGCAATCGCCAGAGCCGATCATCATGCACGCCAAGCTGTTGCAAGTGATTAAAGGTATCATTGACATAATCAAGGTTACTGCCATAAGGCCCGACGGCTTTGGCAATGATTGCGGCAAGCTCTGTATCTGTGCTGCTGCCGTCATATTGCACATGTTCGGGGTCTGCCAAAAAGCCGAATGCCTGTATCTGTTGACCATTATCGAGACCAACATCAAGCAACTTGGGTAGATAGGCATCCGTGACCATCTCGCGTTGCCAGACCCGACTGAGACAGGGTTCAATCTCTGTCCCTTGCACGCGAAAAGCGATACCGTGACAATGACCATCTTCGGTTAATCCTAGAACGCGGCCAGGGTTTTCTGGAGTGCCGCGATAGGCCACAGAGATAATACAATACTGTCGCGAGACCCCTTTGGCACACCCCGAAAAAGCTTCAGAATACGCAAAGTCTGGCCGCCACATCAGCGAACCATAGCCAAAAATCCAGACCTCGCCCTGGTCTAGGAAATAGTCCAGCCACGCCTGATAATCACGACTGTAATTTTGCGGTTTTTGTATCATTCGCTGTCTTCATTATAGACCATCTTGCCTGCTTGTCCCATCTCTGCAATCATCAAGCGAATCCGCCGTGAATCCTGCACCCAATTTTCGATAGCCTTGGCATCGCCACGGGCGGTAAAGGCCGCCAATGCGCTGAGGTCTTGCTGAAAACGATGCAGCATTTCCAGTATGGCATCGCGATTATACAGAAGCACATCGCGCCACATGGCAGGATTAGCGTGCGCAATACGGGTTAAATCACGGAAGCCGCCAGCAGAATATTTCATCACTTCGGTTTGTGAAATCATGTCATCCACCTGTTCCTGCTTGAGGTTTTTTTCGAGATGCTCGGCGGTATGCACCATGGCAAAACTGATAAAATGCGGCAGGTGCGAGGTCATGGCCAGTACCCGATCATGGTGTTCTGCACTCATGCGTTCAGGGATAGCCCCCAAGGCACGCCAGAAGTCTTCGAGTCGTACTATTGCCGCCTCGTCTGTTTCTTCAGGTGGCGTGATCAGGGTGTAACGGTTACGGAACAGGCCGCTTGAGCCAGCCTGTGGCCCTGAATGTTCTGTACCCGCAACGGGATGGGCGGGAATAAGATGGACGTTTTCTGGGATCACCCCCTTGAGGTCATGCAGCACCTGCGCCTTCACCGAACCCGTATCCGAGACAATCGCGCCGTCTTTCAGATGTGGCACAAGTTGTTGCGCAATGTCGCGATAGCTGCCACTAGGTATCGCAAGAATAATCAGATCAGCATCTGCAGCCTGTTGGACATCAGCACTGAAACGATCACCAAGCCTCAGATTCACCGCGCTGGAAAGATGTTCGGGATTGCAGTCAATAATGGTAATCCCCTCGACACAGCCCGCGCGTAATGCAGCCCGTGCAATGGATGAGCCAATCAGACCAATACCAATAATGGCAAGACGGGGAAAGAGTATGGTCATGGTGTGTCTCCTTTATCGCTCACGGCGACAGGCTCTGCCTTCGGCTGTTGGCCTGTTGCCTCCGCGAGGGCGCCGCATACGCGGCGGCGGGCGGTCGCCCTTGCCAGAAACGCCTTCGGCGTTCTGGTGATACGTGTTCTATTGAAAAATATCATGGTGCTATCTGCTTTAGTGCTTGTAATACCGCCGTGTTTTCCTCTGGCAGTCCGATGGTGAGGCGCAAACAATGCGGCAGGCCGTATCCTGTCATGCCACGTACGATAATGCCGCCTTTCAGCAAGGTTTTCTCGGCATTTGAGGCCGCTTCACGACTGCCAAAGTCCAAAAGTAAAAAATTCCCCACCGAAGGCAAGACATTGATTGCCAATTCCGCAAGGCTTTGTTGTAGCCGCGCGCGCTGTTCGGCATTCAGACGCACAGTTTCCTCAAGATAGGTCTGGTCTGCAAGGGCAGCGATTCCCGCTTTGATGCTTAAAGCGTTGATATTGAAAGGCGAGCGAAGCCGTTCGTAAATATCGGCAATAGCAGGTGGCGCGAAAGCCCAACCAAGCCGCAAGCCCGCTAGGCCATGCGCTTTCGAGAATGTATGGGTCACCACCACCCGTCCAGAGGCCACCAGATCATGATGATCACTATAATCAGCCCTATCGACATATTCGCTGTAGGCACCGTCCAGCACCAAAAGCACATGGTCTGGCAAGCCTTGATACAGGCGGGTAATTTCAGTCTGATTAAGGTAACTGCCCGTAGGGTTATTTGGATTTGCCAGAAAAATCAACGCGGTATCTTCTGTTACCGCTGCAAGAATAGCCTCAACATCTGCAAGATAGTTTTGCTCTGGTATGGATTGTATTTCAGCACCCGCGGCCTTGGCAGCAATGGGGTACATCAAAAAACCGTACTGGCTCATCATGACCGTTTTGCCTGCACTGGCGAAGCCTTTTGCCAAGAGGCTGAGTATCTCGTCTGAACCCGCCCCTAAAATGACCTCGCCTTGATGGGCTGCAAGGTCATATCTGTCTATAATCGCGGCTTTCAGGTCTTCAGGATTGCCATTGGGGTAACGGTGTACATCAGCAGCATGATCCTGTATTGCCGCGACTGCTTTTGGCGAAGGCCCGCGTGGATTTTCATTGGCAGACAAGACAATCGGGGTGGTTATCCCGTCAAGTTCGTGGCTTCCTGCACTGTAGCGGGGCAAGGTCTCAAGGCCATTTACGGGGAGTGGTGTCATAGGCTCTCTTTCTGGTGAAAGCGTGGGAAACGTCCAAGCCAGCCTAGTGTCCAGTCAGCAGGCACGGAGTGCTGCAATGTACGTTGCATATCATCAAGGCTGTCATGGGCTTGCGGGTCGTGTAGTCTCATCAACCAGCAGTCGCCTTTTTCGGCAGGTGCAATATGCAACAGACGATGTGCAAAAATCGTTGTAATTTCTTCCTGTGTTG
>JAHDDM010000146.1 GCA_020629355.1 Rhodospirillaceae bacterium | reverse complement strand
CGCGCCTGAACCTTCGCCGCCTGATTTTGCAAATATGTCTGCGCACGATCAATCAATTCCGCCGCAAGATCCTGATCAAAGCCCTCTATCTGCGCCAAGTCCTCAATCGGCGAGAAAGCAAGCTCCTCCAAAGATGCAAAATCCTCCGCAATCAACAGGCGCGAAACCACCTCTTCGACATCAAGAGCCTCCATGAAGAGAGCATTTTGCTCTTCATACTCCGCCGCTTCCGCCGCCTCGGCAGCCTCAACGGTGACAATATCAATATCCTCGCCTACAAGCTGAGAAGCCAAACGGACATTCTGACCGCGACCACCAATAGCAAGGCTCTGCTGATCCTCTTCGACAACCAACCTGATTTTGTTGTTCTGTTGATCAATCACCACACGATTCACCACCGCTGGCGCAATCGCCTGCACGACAAAATCGCCTAAGTCACCCTTCCAGTGCAGAATATCAATCCGCTCGCCGCGCAATTCCGAAACCACCGTCTGTACCCGCGAACCCCGCATACCCACACAAGCACCCACGGGATCAATAGTGCTATCATTACTGATAACACCTATTTTTGCACGGCTGCCTGGATCACGCGCCACTGCCGTAATCTCAACGATATTTTCAAAGACCTCTGGGACTTCCTGACGGAACAGCTCCACCAGAAAATAATTATGGCTACGAGAAACAAAAATCTGCGGACCACGAACATCTTTTTCCACTTTGAAAATATAGGCGCGGACACGATCATTATGATTCAGATTCTCGCGCGGGATCATCTCATTGCGGTGCAATAACGCCTCCGCGCCGTTGATGTCCAAGGTCACATTGCCGTACTCTTTCCGCTTGACCGTGCCATACACGATCTCGCCAACTCTATCCTTGAACTCTTCATAATGACGTTCACGCTCGGCCTCGCGGACACGCTGGATAATCACCTGCTTTGCCGCAATCGCACCATTACGCCCAAACTCAATCGGCGGCAAAGTATCGGTGAGAAACTCGCCAACCTCAGCATCGGCTTTAATCTTACGTGCCTCTGCAAGGTACAGCTGCGCTGAAGGATTTTCAATCACCGCATCCTCTGCCATGACCTCACGATACCGTTGCATGGTCACATGACCATTCTTGCGCTCAATGTGAACACGAATGTCCAGTTCTGCACCATATTTCTGCTGACTGGCCTGGCAAATTGCCGCCTCAATCGCCGTAATCACATCTTCGTGATCAATGCCCTTTTCACGTGCAAGACTATCAGCCACCTGCAACACATCACTACGTCCTAACAACATATATTTTCTCCTAAGTTAAGCATAAATTTACGCATTATCAATATTTTGAATTTCTTGTTCCAACTGCGGACTCATCATCAATCGCGCCTCTGCAATCAAAGACAAAGCAATATCTGCCTTCTCGGTACTTTCTTGCTGCAAACAGATATTTTCATCATCTGCTTGCAGCAAAGTCCCCTTAAACCGCCGTCTACCGTCCAGTATTTGACCTAAAGTCACCTCGATACGATAGCCGATATAATCGGCAAAATCACTATTTCGAGTCAAAGGTCGTAAAATTCCTGCACTGCTGACCTCAAGCTGAAAACCATGATCAATAGGATCAGCCACATCAAGCAGACTGGAAACCTGGCGACTGGCTTTCGTACAGTCCTTGATGCCAAAAATGCCCCCGTCCTCCCGCTCGAACATCAGCTGTAACCGCCCGCTTGCGCAAGGCTTTTTACGCTTGAGACGGCGATCTTTCTTCGATGGCGGTGGTGGCGGTAAAAATTGATAGCGCACCCGCACCAAACGGTAGCCCATCGCCTGCAAAGAGGACTCGATGATCTCCTGAATTTGACTTTCCAAGCCAGCACGGGCAACACATACAGTCATGGTTTCTCGTAAAAAATAATAGACGGGCTTGCGCCGGCCTATGATCGAGAATTCCCAAAAATGTGAATCCCAACAGGGACAGATTCTGGCTGTCCGTAGACCGTTACACTCGCATTGAGGCAACACCAGAATCAAACGCGCACCAGAGAACCAGAGCGCATTTACCGCAACATAATCGCGGCGCAATAGACAGAACATCTCTGTCTAGGCACCCTTTGCCATAAACTTAACGCCGATGCAAGCCCATTGGCCAAACCATTTCACAGCCTTTTTGGGGATGACGCGGCACCAAAAAAGCCAGTAGCAATGAAAAGCCCGCCAATACAGCCGCCGCATAAAATACCAAATCAGGGTTTGAGAGCCAAACCAGTCCAAAAATCACGGGTAAGACCACCGCCGCAATATGGTTAATCGTAAAACTCACCGCTGCTGAAGCCGCCAGGTCTTGAGAATCAGCAATTTTCTGGAAATAACTTTTGATCGCTAAACTTAGTGCAAAGAACATATGATCAAGAACATACAGCGCAATCGCAAAATTGGCATTATCAACGACAGCATAACAAAGGAATATTATAACTAAGCCCGAATATTCTATAATCAACGCTATGCGCTCGCCAGCATATGCGATGAAACGCCCGAAAATCGGGGCAAGAAACATATTCAACAGATGATTACCAAGGAATAATAATGCAACATGTTCGATAGCAAAGCCAAAACGCTCGACCATGAGAAACCCAGCGAACACCACAAATATCTGTCGCCGCGCGCCAGAAAAGAACGTCAAGGCATAGAATAGACCGTAACGTTTGCGCAGGAGAAACTTTTTATGCTGCTCGACTGTATTCGAGAATACAGGAAATTTCCAAAAGGCATACACGCCGATGAGAAATGCTGCACTACCATATAGTCCATAGACAACACTATAATCCCAATCCCCCCAACCCATCATCAAGGAAATACCGCCATAGGCAATGATGGCCGCAAAAGATCGTACTGCCGCCATGCTGCCTAAGAAACTTGGTAGCCCATCTTTTGGAATCCACTGCATACTCAGGGATTGACTATAGGTTTCATAATAGTGAAACCCGATGGACATGATGATAGTCGTCAATAATATCCCGCTATAGCTGACCAATATGCCCGTCATCAACGTTCCCACGGCCAACATCAATAAAAACAGCAAAGCCAGTCTTTGTTCCGCACAAAACAGCAAAAGATAGACCGCCAGAAAAGCCAAAAAGCCCGGAATCTCGCGGACAGATTGCAAAAGACCAATATCTGCACCGTCAAAATTGATCATCTCGACACTGAAATTGTTGATCATCACCATCCAGCTATTCAACGCCAGCCCCATGGCAAAGGACAACAACAAAAGAAATACGGCTCGTCGAGACAGAGGATTCGGGAACAGTATATTGAATAAAAATTTCATTTTTTTGTTAAATTACCTATTTTTTGACAAAGTTCCGTAAATTGAGCGGGTACTGCCCACGCAATACTCAAATCAACAATACGCACACGCTGTTGCCAGTCCTCTGGTAGACGCTGCCAATCTTTGGCTGAAGTCACCAGATGAGCAGACCCTGCTGCTTCGGCTATCTCGGCCAATGTGACACGATTCCACGGATAATGATCAGGATAGGTTTTGATCCCACAAAACTCTACACCTGAGTTCACGCATAACTTCTGAATATTTTCTGTAAATTGCCTACTTCTTCCTAAGCCACAGAAGGCAAATACGGCATCATCTGCGGTAAAAGGCATATGCCACGAACTTACCCGTCTACCATGAATAGGATAAACCGATTCAAGTTCAGTATGCAATACCTCGCCCACCGCAATCACCGCATCAGCACTCCATAAAGCAGCGGGTTTCAATCGTAACGGTCCAGCAGGCAACAGCAAACCATTGCCAAAAGGGTCATCAGCATTCACCACTGCAATCACCATATCTTTTTTCAAACGCGGATTTTGCCAACCATCATCTAAAATGAGAATATCCGCCCCCGCTTCAACCGCCATACCCGCAACAATAGCACGATCACGCCCAATCCATGTTGGGG
>JAHDDM010000145.1 GCA_020629355.1 Rhodospirillaceae bacterium | reverse complement strand
CAAAAATGTTGGCGGATATGTCTTGAAAGAAGAAAATATCATTAAGGCTGGCGAGGTCTTTGTTGAAACTACTGAAAAAGCCGTGGCTGATCTGGATCAGCGTCTTGTTAAAATGCAAGAAATGCACGAAATTCTGAAAGAATCCGCGGTCACCTTGCAAAAAATTACGAATGAAGAGCCAGCGATTCGAGAGCAGAGAGCTCAGCAGATTGCAGCCATGGCGAATGCTGTTCTGGACAATATGGTATTGGTACGCCTGAATCTTGGGGTGTTTCGTGTCCCAATTTTGTCGAAAATCACATTGGAACTCAGTGAATTCGTCTGCCAGTTGACCACAGACCCCATCGGGTTGATCAATGATGATGCCGTGATGATCATCGAAAAGTTTATTCACTTTATGCAGGCGATTATGAAAAGTATTGACGCGATAGATAATGCACAGAGCGAGCTTGTAATCAGCGAATTGCAACGAGTTTGCGGCAGGTTCAGCAAAAAATATATTGCTCATCCGATGAATGATTTTCTAGTGGATGAGAAGATTCGCGATTCGATTGCGCGCATTAAGGCACAGAACTTGCTTGATGATATGAAGGACGACGCGGCGTAGAGGCAAGGATTTGTGCCTTTTGGCTATTCGTGTTAAAACCAGAAATATTTATACTACAGTCTGCATAATCTGATGATCGAAACCTCTGAAGGCGCACCGCCAAAATTACAATCAGCAGACCTTTCGCTGACAACGGTTCTCATTGTTGAGGATCAACCGCAAATTCTTAGGCTTATTGCAGATTGTCTCAAAATATTGCGTGTTGGTCACGTTCTGCCTGTCTCCAATGCCTATAATGCACGCGAAACGGTTAATGGGATTGTGAATAATCCTTCAAAGGCGGGTATTTCTCATATCGATTTTGCTCTAGTGGACTGGAATCTGGTGGGAAATCCGTTTGTGGCCTCGAAAGAGGCCGAAGGGCAGCAAGGTCCTGATGTATGCCGCTGGTTGCGTCAAGTTGAATTCGGTCGTTTCATGCCCATCCTTGGATTGTCCGCCTATTCCAATAAAGAGATCATCACCGATATGATTGACGCTGGTGTCAACGGCTATCTATCGAAACCCTTCGCTGTCCATGACCTGTCGCGGCAGATTCAGCGTATCGTCGCGGATATCAAGCCCTACGTAATCACGCCTAGCGGCTATTTCGGGCCTGATCGGCGGCGCGTAAAAAAAGCCGATATTACCACAGAACGCCGCCGGTCACAAAACGGCGTGCGCAGTTTTAAGCCGCCGCGAGCATTGCGACAAAAGACCTCTGGCACGGTGGATATTCTCGAATCAGATGTCACTAAAATCATGCAGCAGATGCGCGAGATTGCACCGCCAGACTATCGTACCTTTGTCGATATGCACCTCGAGACCATTAAAAAACTGCTGGATACCACGCCTGTTGATGCCCGCGATGCCGCTTCACAGGAGCTGGCACGGAACAATAGTGCCGAAATAAACTTCCTCTGCAATGAGGTTCTTGGCAATCCAGGTGGATTTACCTATCAGATGATCGCCGAGACCATGGCCTCGATGAGTCGTTTTGTTGCTGATACGCATTTTGTTTTCTCGCACAAGGCGAACACGGTGCTCAGGCAACAGGTAGCCACCATTGAATTCGTCCTTGAGCGGGATATGAAAGGGTCTGCCAAAAGCGATATGCGTAAGCTGTTCTCAGAAACCTTTGTCGTGATCGAGAAGGTCTTGCGGCAGAACCGTCATAAGAGCCTTGAGTTGAAAGACTAATGCTGCCGAGGTGGGGTGGGGCAGGAAAACGCCCTGTTGCAAAAATATCACGTCAAGAGACTTTTGCGCAAAAGCACGCTTTCACCGATTGCACTAGCCCCTCTCTCATGCCAAAAGTAGGCTTGTGATCAAGAGATCGCAAAAACACAAAACTTAATCTTAAGGAAATACAATGAAAAAACTACTTATCGCAACGTCTGCCGTTGTTGGTTTGGGTCTGGTTTCCGCAGACTTCGCTGCTGCGCAACTTGAAACCTCCTTCTCTGGCTTGGTTCGCGTTCGTTACACTGATAACAACAAGGATAATAACGAAGGCTCTTTGAGAACCAACAGAACGCAGGTGAATTGGAGTGTTAAAGGCACCACCGATAGTGGCCTGACCTATGGTGGTCAGATTCGTTACAGAACTGCAGATAACAATGCTAGCTTTAGCGTGAACAAGTCTAACATCTTTTTTGGCGGTGGCTTCGGCAAAGTGACTTTGGGTAACGTTGATCCAGCCAAGGATTCTGTTGCTGCGGGTGTTGGTAAAGCATCTGCTGGTGCCGGTGGCTTCAACTGGGGCATTGGCAGCAGCCACGGTATTAGTGCTCCAAATACCACAGGAAACAATGGTGGTTCGGATCGTATCCTGTACGTTTCGCCATCTTTCAACGGTTTAACTGTTGCTGCTGATGCTTATACCGATGATGACAATACCGAAAACGATGGTGGTCAACGCGGCATGAGTGCTGGTGTTAAGTACAGTGGTGAATTTGCTGATGGTTCATTCAATGTCGCTGCTGGTCTACACCGTGGTAACAATGATAATACCAATAATGCCAAAAATGAAAAAGGCTACGGTCTTGGTGCAGATATGACCTTCGGCCCTATTAGTGTAGGTGCCAACTACATGAAAATGGACAACTATGACGGTGTTGATACTTTTGAAGATCAGAAACATATCTTGGTTGCAGCCAAATATAACTTTGGTCCAGGTAGCGCTTCAATCAGCTATGGCCGTGGCAAAGCCAAAAATACAAAATCGGTGAATACGATTATTCTTGGTGTAGACTACACTGTAGCACCAGGCTGGTCTGTTTATGCTGATGTGGCTCGCAACTCGAAAGACAGTAGCAATAATATCAAGTCCAATACTTCTTGGCTTCTTGGTACCAACCTTTCTTTCTAATTATTGTATAATTAGTCTGTAAATGGGGAGAGGGTGCGCATTGCGCACCCTCTCTTTTTTTGCTACTTGTAGCTGTCCTTTCATTTCTTTATCCAAATGTTGCGCCAATGTTGAAAAAAACTGCTCTATTCTGCGTATTCATTTTAGCCCTTGCGGCCTGTGAAGGGGTCACGGGCAAAAAACAGGAAGAAATAGGTCCAGTGAAGGATCACGTGGATCGTGAAATCGAAAGAATCGGCAAGCTTGGTGGTGGTGATGGTCTGTTGAATGAAATGATGCGTGGGCGTAGCGGTGCGGGGGATGGTACGGGGATTGGTGTCAATGCGTATCTGTGGCAGGCCAGTCTGGATACTCTGTCCTTTATGCCGCTGGCCAGTGCCGATTCTTTTGGCGGTATTATCATCACGGACTGGTACACCCCGCAAGAGGAAACCCAGACCCGCTATAAGATCAATGTGTACATTGTTGGGCGGGAATTGCGTCCCGATGCCTTGCGCGTTGCCAGTTTCAAGCAGAAATTAATCGGCAATGACTGGATGGATATGGGTGATCAGGCCGCGGTCAATCGCCAGCTTGAAGATGCGATACTCACCCGTGCGCGGCAAATGCGGGTCGATGCCAAGACCATCGAAGAATAGCCGCTTAAACTCCTCTGTTTCCATATCATTGTTATCTGATTTCCTCGTTTTGCTTCGGGGGTAAGATGATGCACGGAAGGTAGGGAAATAGCAGCCCGTCTGCCTTGCACTTTTGGTGCAAATAGTCTAAGCCAGTCTTACTGAAATAACCCCTCTTAATATAAGGAATGCTCTTATGAAAATGACAACTGAAGAGGCTTTTGTCAAAGTCTTGCAACGCCATGGTATCCGCCACGCTTTTGGTATTATTGGTTCGGCAATGATGCCGATTTCGGATCTGTTTCCGAAGGCTGGAATTACCTTTTGGGATTGCGCCCACGAATGCAGTGCAGGCTATATGTCCGATGGTTATACCCGTGCCACGGGTGAAATGTCGATGATGA
>JAHDDM010000144.1:2335-4079 GCA_020629355.1 Rhodospirillaceae bacterium | reverse complement strand
ACAGGCTAATCCCCAAAGTCGCCGAAGCAATCATGCCAATCCCCATAAAACATTGCGGCAGACTATTGCCGATAATTAGTGTGCTCCATGCGCTGGCGGGTTGGGTGATCAGCTCGATAATGATCAGTATATCAATGATTCCAGCGATAGCCATTGGGATAAAAAGCGCGCGGCCGATTTTGGCCTCTGGCCTGAAGAGTTTGGCGAGAATCGGCAACAGACTCAACAACAGCAAAAAGGGTATGGCTTGTTTTGCCAGTACATAGGGATCGCTCAGAGCGGTAAGGTATTCGGCGCGTATTGGCATGGATGTACAGATTGAGGCCAGATAGGTCAGTGCGATACTGGTGGGAATCAGCAGCAGAAGTGCCAGAATAATCTTTCGGCGCGGAGCAGGGGATACGGTGTCTTGCACCAGCAGGTGAATGGTATCGTTAATCGGCATGGTCATGTGCCTCGTAGTTTCTTGATTGCGCGGTGAAAGGCGATTCGGACAGCATTTTCGCTCATGTCCAATTCCTCGCCAGTTTCTTTTGCAGATTTTCCTTCCAGCCCCATGGCCTTCGCTACCTTGCCTATACGACCGCCAAGCTTGGCAATCGCGCGTGGCAAGTCGATTGCTGCTGTATGATCGTCTTCGGTGGCGAAATTTTCCTCGGCGACAGTATCAATATCTGTGGTGCGCATACGGCTATTTTTGCGGAAATGATCGATGCAGCGGTAGCGTGTAATGGCATAGACCCACGGCAGGACAGGCTGGTCTGGCTTCCAGGTATGCCGTTTCAGATGCAAAGCAAACAACACGTCTTGCACAATATCTTCGTGATCAATAGACATTTTTTGCGCAACAATATGTTGAATGATTGGCGTAACGCCATGCAGAAAAGCGCCATAAGCGGCCTTGTCTCCTTGCAATGCAGCGCGAAAATTGCTGCTGAGTTCTGTTTCGTTCTGTGCTGTCATCAACCAGTTTGTTGTTCAGGTGCTGTTGAACAGATAGCGGTGAGCGTGCTGCAAGGCAAGGCATATCATCTCCGTCTTGTGTTCAGAAGATGATCAACCGAGAGTCTCCCCGCGCCATGACACAGTAAAATGCACAGAGCCAAGCCCCAATATAGCCGTTGATCAAGGATCAATCCTGTGGGGTTGCCATCGAACAGAGTGCCAGCTGCAACGCCGTGGGCGCAAATATCGACATAGCTCATCACGATGATAAAGATCATCATGCCCAACGAGGCCAGACGCGTCCAAAGCCCTAGGATAATCATTATAGGCAGGAGTATCTCGCCCCAAGTCCCCGCAAAAACAACAAGCCAGTCCAAAAAGCCTAAGGCATCAGTATCGTATCCCACTGCTTCAAAGCGTGTGGGCAGAATCTGTGCATAGGCATTGATTGAGGGGGTGAATAATCCCATAAATCCGTCACCGAGTTTCGTCATGGCAGAACGCCAAAAGAACAGCATAAGCGTACTGGCAAAGATCAATCGTGCCAGTAGTGGTAGTATTTCACTTGCAATATTGTTGAGGGAATGCGCAAGGCGGTCATGTAGATTCAATATTGTGTTCATCGTAGTTCTCTGGTTGCAAGTTGTAATCCCAACGGAAAGAGTAGATTAGGGTCAGATTTAGGTATGTTTTCTAGGGTCATTTCGGCGGCTTTGGCAAAGCTATGCCCACTTGCCAGTCCATCCAGAAATAATGCCCTCAGGCAAACAGGCGATGATCGGGGTATGATCAGGGCGTG
>JAHDDM010000144.1:0-2325 GCA_020629355.1 Rhodospirillaceae bacterium | reverse complement strand
GTAGACCTAATGGAAACAGTATGCTGGGGTCTGCTTTAGGTATGTTTTCTAGGGTCATTTCGGCGGCTCTGGCAAAGCTATGTCCGTTTGCCAGTCCATCCAGAAATAATAATCCGCCCTCAGGCAAACAGGCGATAATCGGTGTGTGTTCAGGGCGCGAGATAACAATATCCTGAGCCGTTTCGCCAATAGCATGATCATCATCGTGGCGGCTACGATACCAAATATCAAAAAGCGGATAATCCGAGGCCAGATAGTGCACCGAAGGATGCAGCGCAACACGCATGTCTAGCAGTTTTGCACTGTCTAGGTTCTCTGGCTCTAGCCAAGGTGCATCGGCGGCGTGGGTGGCAAGACGTTCTGCATATTCCAGCCGTGCCATATCCGCGAGATAGGGTATCTGTTGTGCGGGTGGAAAGTGTGCCAGAAAATCGCCAAATTCTGCGCCGTACCATAACATCACAGGCGATGAGGGCAGATGTTCTGTGCAAAAATGTCGTGCTAGCGCGCGAAAGAAGTCTTCTCCTACCAGCTTTCGTACCAGAGGAAAACCATCCTCAAGGGCTTCGATTAGGCTGGTTGCAACGTTATTGCGATAAACATTGAAGCGTTTATTATCCGAAATGCCTAGCGGTAACGGGCTTTCAGCATCAGAGAGTGCCGTGATGAAATTATCCTGCCACACGGTAGGTCTCTTCGGTTATGGCTGCAATCGCAATATTGGCGCGATGGGCCTGATCCCGCAAGACAGACCATTCGGGGAAATTGCTATCCCACTCGATCAAGGTAGGCGTAGCTCCAAGTTTGTCTATGGTGTGGTAATATAACGCCCAAACGGCAGCGTCTACTGGCGCGTCATGGCTATCAATCAACAAAGGCGCACCTGTGGCATCGATATCCACCGCATGGCCAGAAAGATGTAATTCGCCGACAGAATCTAGCGGCAGTTGATCAATATAGTCCGTTGCATCAAGATTCTGGTTGGTTGCTGTAACGTAAACATTGTTGACATCCAACAGTAGACCACAACCAGATTGTGCAACAATGTGCTGGATAAAATCAGTTTCTGGCATTTCGTGGTCATTGAAAGCAATATAGGTCGAGGGGTTCTCAAGCAGCATTTGCCGTCCCAAAGTATCTTGTACCTGCTTGATGTGATCCACCACCACGCCCAGAACCTGTTGGGTATAGGGCAGGGGTAACAGATCATTGTAATATTTTGTGGAATGGGTGCTCCAAGCCAGATGTTCCGAGAAAATAGCAGGTTTGAGCCAGTCGTTCAGTCTTTTCAGACGTTGTAGATGTTCTGTATCCAATGGCTGCATTGAACCGATAGATAACCCAACTCCGTGGCAGGTGATGGGGAATTTTTGCGCAAGCTCTTGCAGTTTAGCTTTTACTGGACCGCCGTCCATCATGTAATTTTCGGCGTGAATCTCAAGCCAGCCAATTTGATGATCACTGCTGATCACATCATCAAAATAGCGTGGTTTATAGCCGATTCCTGCCCAGTGTTGTGGGTTTTCTGTCCAGAATGTATTCATGATTTTGTTCTCTTGGATTTAGGGTTGGGGCGAGTAATACTCGCCCCAACGTACATTACGCAGGAAGATCACGCTCCAATGCCTCAAGCGAACCCATGCGTTTAGAACCATCAGCCGCGGCAGGGAGTTTAATATCCGCGCACGTACCCGCTGGAACCAAAGTCCAGGCATTGCCTTGATAATCAACAGTGGAAGACCCCGCGCAAGTTGTGCCTGGTCCAGCCGCGCAACCGTTTTGTCCAGCCATGGCGATACCGTAGCATTTTTCATTGCTGGCAGCATGAGCAGAAGGTGCAACAGTTGCGGCGGCGGCAGTTGTTGCGGCAGCAGCAATCAAGAGATTTTTCAAAGTAGAGTTCATGGTATTGTCCTTATTCAGAAGATTGATGAGATACTGGTTTTTGCGCCAGTACAGAACAATACGCACGGTAGGCTCAAAACATTTCAAACGTTTTTGATTTTTTTGAAAATAAAGATTACCAGACGCAAAACACTCAAAGCAAGGAAACCGAAAAACAGGAATATCGCGGCAAACATCAATAAAACGTAATCGCTGTTCAGATTGAGATAAATCCCATCGGGGTTATCTCGCATGAAGTCATTCTCTTCGATGGTGCTGAGGACGGCGAATGACACAGTACACAGGACAAACAGCACCAGACAGCCCCAATGAATCCGCGCCAGATTTCGGTGTAGAAAAAGAATAATGTTCCAGAGCCTACTCATCTTTCTTGCGCTTCCATAACCCCAATATCCCTGCCTGAACAAGAGAGGTCAAAAG
>JAHDDM010000143.1 GCA_020629355.1 Rhodospirillaceae bacterium | reverse complement strand
TGCGCGCTGGTCGCGCGGTCGCGCTCCTATAGCCAGTCTCACATAATCAATTGGATACTTCCATTTACCTAAGATTTTGATGCAGATAGGGGTAAAGGGCGAAGCTTTGTATTAGATAATATATCTTGATATATTTGAGGAACGGAGATGAGCGATTTGCCACTAGATGCGCAAAAGATAGGTAAATGGAGGTGTCCAATTTATGTGAGACTGGCTATATAAATCAACGCGAGGCTTTTTCTTCCAGTCCCGATTGACTCTGGCGGCGGGCGAGTTCACTCCAGACCTCTTCGGGTTGTATCCCTGCCTGTTGCCAAAGCACCAAGAGATGATACAGTAAATCAGCACTTTCAGTAGTAATCTCTGCTTTGGGATTTTCTGATACTGAGGCCGCCAACACGACTTCCAGGGCTTCCTCGCCGAATTTGCGTAAAATGCGTTCAAGGCCAGCCTGTAAGAGTTGTGCGGTATAAGAATCATCAGGACTTTGTGCAGACTTCTCTGCAATAGTACCTGCCAGAATATCTAAGATATGGCGTGTCATAGTGTTATCCTTACAGAGATTCCAGCCTCAGCCATATAGCGCTTGGCTTCAGGGATGCTGTGTGTCCCAAAATGAAAAATCGAGGCCGCAAGCACGGCATTTGCGCCGCCTTTTTGCACCCCATCAACCAGATGCTGTAAATTACCGACTCCACCAGAAGCAACAATCGGGATATGCACTACTGCACGCATGGCCGCCAGCAGCTCAAGATCAAAGCCAGACCCTGTGCCATCTCTGTCCATCGAGGTCAGCAAAATTTCACCCGCACCAAGTCGTGCCACCTCACACGCCCAATCAAGCGCTTGCCATTCGGTTTCTCGGCGACCGCCGTGCGTGAAAACCTTCCAAACCCCGTCAACGGTTTTGACATCAATCGCCACCACAACACATTGCGCACCAAAACGCTGTGCTGCCTCAGCAACAAGACCAGGATTACGCAAGGCAGCTGAGTTCACCGAGACCTTATCGGCGCCGCAGGCCAATAAACGCTGGTAGTCTTCTACCGTTGCAACACCGCCGCCCACCGTTAAAGGCAAAAAAACATTCTCAGCCGTTCGACTGATCACATCATACATGGTCTCTTTGCCCTCAGCCGTAGCACTAATGTCCAGAAAGCACAGCTCGTCTGCTCCGGCTTGATCATAGATTTTCGCCTGCTCCACGGGATCACCCGCATCGCGCAGACCAACAAAGTTCACGCCCTTGACCACGCGGCCTTCTTTGACATCAAGACAGGGGATAATACGCACCATCGACATTTCAAAATCACTCCATCACCTCAAGAACCTGTGCCAAGTCAAGGCTACCGTCATACAAAGCCCGTCCGCTAATGACTCCAGCGATATGTTGGCAATTCAGCAGATTTTGCACATCCTGCATTGAGCCTAATCCGCCAGAAGCAATAACAGGCAGATGGACACGCTTTGCCAGTGCTTCGGTGGCTTCGTGGTTGACCCCTGTTTTCATCCCGTCACGCGCAATATCGGTGTGAATAATACCAGCAAGAGGGGTACTTTCTAAGCGCTCAAGCATCATTGATATATTGAGGCCACTACCCTCTGCCCAACCTTTGATCATTACTTGATCATTTTCAGTATCGAGCCCCAGCAAAATCCTATCTGGAAAACGGTTCGCGGCAGTTTTCATCAGGTCTGGACTTTCCACCGCTGCACTGCCGATAATGACATGAGCAAGGCCAATATTCATCCATTCCTCAATGGCCTCCATGGTACGGATACCGCCGCCAAGCTGAATCGGAATATCAAGTTTTTTCACCATCCGCGCCACAACCGTGCCATTCACGGAATGTCCCGCAAAAGCCCCATCAAGATCAACCACATGCAACCTTTTCGCGCCAGCATCCACAAAGGCCTGTGCCTGTGCCAGCGGATCAGGGTTATACACGACTGCATCAGCCATACGGCCTTGTTTCAAGCGGACACATTGACCACCTTTGAGGTCGATAGCGGGGTAAAACTTCATGGGCATACTGTCCTTATTTATTGAATTCTTCGCTGCTCATTATTTTTTGTCGCATCATCTTATCCCCTCGCTCCGCTCGCGGGATGAGGCTCTAGCGGGGTAAAACTTCATTATGGCATCCAATGCAGAAAGTTATTCAGCAGCCCTAAACCCATCTGCTGGCTTTTTTCAGGGTGAAATTGCGTTCCAACAATATTCTCGTATCCAACCAAAGCACAATAGTTCTCGCCGTATTCCGTATGGGCAAGAATATGATCAGGGTTTTCAGGGCGAAAGACATAGCTATGGACAAAATACATCATGCCAGAAGGCGACAGGTCAGCCAGCAAGGGATGTTTCTGGTTCGGAATAAGCCCACCCCAACCCATACGCGGTATCGCCAGTCCTTGCGTGGCCTTGGGATCAAAAGGCTGTACGCGGCCTGCAATCCAGTCCAGACCCGCGCAACCATCATATTCCTCGCCATAGCTTGCCAAAAGCTGCATCCCGACACAGATACCCAAAAAAGGTTTTTTCCGTTCGATAACCTGTTGGTACAGTGCCTCTGATACACCCAGACGTGATTTCAGACTATGGGCACAGTGCGAGAATGCCCCAACACCAGGCAGGACAAGATGATCCGCTTCGGCAATGGTTTTCGGGTCATCACTGAGGCAGACGGTATGGTTTGTCGCGACATGTTCAAGGCCGCGCAATACCGAGCGCACATTGCCCGAGCCATAATCGACAATGACACAACGCATGATTACAGCACGCCCTTGCTGGACGGCACTTCGCTGCCACGGCGCGCATCAGGGCTTATGGCTTGGCGTAAGGCGCGTGCCAATCCCTTGAAGCAGGCTTCGGCGATATGGTGGCTATTCTCGCCAGCCAAGCCGTCAACATGCAGGGTAATGCCTGCTGCTGAAGCAAAGGCCTTGAACCACTCCTGAAAGAGTTCCGTATCCATGGTGCCGATTTTTTGGGACGGAAAATCCACGCGCCAGCTTAAATGCGGACGGCCGCTAATGTCCAGTACCACGCGTACCAGAGCCTCATCCATGGGCGATAACACCATGCCGTAACGTGTAATGCCAGCACAGTCTCCCAAGGCTTCTTTGAGTGCAGCACCCAGAACCAATGCCGAATCCTCCGCCGTGTGGTGATCATCAATATGCAAGTCGCCCTTGGCCTCAAGGATAATATCAATCAAACCATGCCGTGCAATCTGCTCAAGCATGTGATCCAGAAAGCCAATCCCGGTATTCAAGGTATTTGAGCCTGTGCCATCAAGGTTAATCTCTGTGCGAATATCTGTCTCGCGAGTGGCACGGTGTAATTGGGCAGTACGCATGGGTTGTCTCCGAAATAGGAAAATGAGGGCTTGATTTTTGCCCTGCCTAGCTTATGTCTGTCTCATTACCCTTTTGATCAGGTTTTCTCAAGTATTGACTTTAATAAGGCACTCCTTATGCACGATCCACAAACACTTTATGGCACAACCATCATTTCAGTACGGCGCAATAATCAGGTCGTGGTTGCTGGTGATGGGCAGGTCACCTTAGGACACAGCATCGTTAAAGGCAGCGCGCGCAAAGTCCGTACCTTGGCAGGCGGTACAGTCATGGCAGGCTTTGCGGGTGCAACCGCCGATGCCTTCACGCTTTTTGAACGTCTGGAAGCCAAACTGGAACAATACCCCAAACAGCTTACACGAGCATGCGTGGAACTGGCGAAAGACTGGCGGACAGATAAGTATCTTCGCCGCCTTGAGGCCATGATGGCGGTTGCGGATGCTGAAATTTCACTGATTCTTAGCGGCAATGGCGATGTGATTGAACCAGACGATGGGATTATTGCTATCGGCAGCGGCGGCAGCTTTGCCTTGTCCGCTGCGCGCGCGTTAGAATCTGTCCCAGAGATGGATGCAGAGACAGTAGCACGTAAAGCTTTGGAAATTGCGGGGGATATCTGTATCTATACCAACCACCATGTAACGTTAGAAAAATTGGAATATTAATATTATGAATATGTCGCCCCGTGAGATTGTTTCGGAATTGGATCGCTATATTGTGGGTCAAAATGATGCCAAGCGCGCGGTGGCGATAGCCTTGCGCAATCGCTGGCGTAGACAGCAAACTGAACCTGCAATCCGCGAAGAGATTC
>JAHDDM010000142.1 GCA_020629355.1 Rhodospirillaceae bacterium | reverse complement strand
GGTGCAATATGCAACAGACGATGTGCAAAAATCGTTGTAATTTCTTCCTGTGTTGCATTCGGTGCATGAAGATAGCACAGAATTTCTGCATCGGCCTCAAGGTCGGGGGGGCAATGTGCCAACAGATAGCTACTGGGTGTGGCATTGTTACGCCAAGGCAATTCCGCAACGATGGCTAAACGGTCACTGATTTTCGCTATCGCTTGCCACCAGTCGCTACGCTGGTTATCGAACAGGCACATCACCGAATCGGGATTTTGGTTCTGTTGCTCCAGTACCCAATCAAGGTCATTGCTGTGGCTGATGGCAATGTCGCGGCCAAAATGTGCCAAGGCCACCTCAGCGAGACTTGAAGAGCCGAAACAAATCAGACAAAAAGGCCGTTGGCGGTTTGATGCCGTGGTCATGATGATTCGCCAAAGATCAAACACCATCGTGGCAGGGATATTGTGCTGCTTGGCTAAGGCTTCCAATGTTCGAATTTTTTCAATCTCGCGTCTGGCACGGAAAACCAGACCTTGCTGAACCTTCTGTTGCGCTACTGTCTCGACGACTGCCATACGCTGTGCCAGCAGGTCAAGAATGCTGCTGTCTATCTGGTCAATCTCGTTGCGTAAGGCCGCAAGAGGCTGTTTTTGATCACCGCCAAGATCAATCATCAGTCGTCTGGCAGAGCTGTCCAACATTTTCCAGTGCAATGGGCATCCCATCACCGTGTAGCTCAATAATCGGTTGCAGCAGAGCCTGTACAGCTGGCTTGCCCAGGCTATCCATCAACGCACAGGGTCTGTTTGCAAAACGCAAACCTAAATGGGCGCATAAATCAATATCTTCAGGCGTGGCAATACCTTCATCAAGAATTTGCAGGATTGTAAAGAAAACACCGCCCAATAGACGATCACGAATCATTTGCTGTTGCGCCTCTGAAATGGTTTCTGCATCACCAAGGCGAATCGGCTCGCGATTTTCGCCGTGCAGACGCAAACCTTCGGTGGGGGCGTAAAAAGCCCCTAGTTTCGATAAATTGACCTGATCACGATAGACATTGTGAATGCCCAACCAATTCGAGACCTCAATCGGGCCTTGCTGAGAACCAAACAAGGACAAGGCTACCTCGTCAATAGTGGCGGCGTTCAGCTGCATTTCTTCCATCAGCCAGTACGCTGTGTTCATATAGGGGCAAAAGAAGCGATTAACGACAAAACCGGGGCTGTCCTTGGTACTGACAGGGGTCTTGTCATGCGCGGCAAAAAATGTCTTGACCTTGCGCAATAGACCAGGGTCGGTTTTATTGCCGCGAATCAATTCAACAATGGGATTCGCCACCACGGGATAGAAAAAATGCGTGCCCAGGAAACGCCCAGGATTGTCGACAAATTCTGCCAGACGCGAAATTTCAAGGCTTGAGGCATTGCTTGCGATAATGGTTTGCTCGCCAACAGCTAAGGCAAGCTCGGTATAGATATTGCGCTTCACCCCCATATCTTCCACGCCGCATTCGATCACCAGGTCTGCTGTTTCAATGCCAGTATAATCGGCCTGCATGGTCAAGCGGCTCTGCATGGCTGCTGCTTCGGTATATTTTAGGGTCTCACGTGCAATGCGGCTTTCAAAAAACGCCGCAATATCTTTTTGCGCCAGTTCGGATACAGCGGGATTGTCCTCGATCAACGTGACCGCGCGACCATGCAACAACATCCACATCGCGACACCACGCGCCATACGTCTGCCACCAATAATGACCACCGAACGCGGGAATGTTGCCGTCTCTGTATTAGAACTGTCCTGCATGTGACCTCAAAACTTTCGTTAATCAAAGAGACGTTGATAGCGCAAAATCGTATTTTCATCAAGAAACTGTTGTTCGGCCTCTTGGCGCTCTTTCTGTTCGGCCTCTTCGCGGCGTTCGCTGAGAATCTCGTAACGTTTGCGTTCGGCAAAGGCTTCATTCAGCGCAAGTTGCGAGGCCTCAATCTGTGGCTCAAGTTCCTGTAAAACCTGCTCGTGGCTATCTTTTTTGTGCAGCATACGGCGGCTGAAATTGCCGAAATTCGTCACCTCGTCGCTGCTCGCCTGACCTTGACAATAGGCCTGTTCGGCGGCAAGATTATCCGCAATCTGCTCAAGGTGCTGAAATTGCGCATCCTGACGATCCAGCAAGCCATTGTGAATCGCCCGTAAACGATCAATCTCATTACGTTGCAAACGGATCAAGGTATCCAGAGTCTTACGCATCCTTAGCTGTCTCCGCCTGTTCTGTGTCTCCCTCAGTCTGTCCAAGATTCTCTGCCAGACTTTGAAAGCTCTGCTCCAGAGTAAAAGATTCGTTCTTTGACTGACGTAAGAAGTCCTCCAGAGCGGGATTGAAGTAAATCGCCGCATCCACCGCATCATTGCTACCAGAACGATAAGCACCAATGCGAATCAATTCCTCCATATCTTTATAGGTCGAAAGCAAGGCCCGCGCCCGATCAATCAACAGATTTTGCGATTCGCTATTGCAGTCTGGCATCATCCGCGAAATACTGCCCAAAACATCAATCGCGGGATAGCGATTGCGCTGTGCAATATCTCGCGACAAGATAATATGTCCATCCAAAATTCCGCGCACGGCATCCGAAATCGGCTCGTTAAAGTCGTCTCCTTCAACCAAAACCGTGAACAGACCCGTGATTGAACCGCTCTCGCCTTGACCAGGCCCTGCACGCTCCAAAAGACGCGGCAATTCGGAAAAAACCGTCGGCGTATAGCCCTTGCTTGCAGGTGGCTCACCCACGCTTAGGCCAATCTCGCGTTGCGCCATGGCAAAGCGCGTCACTGAATCCATCAGGCACAAAACATCTTTGCCTTGATCACGGAAATACTCTGCTACAGCTAAAGTCGTATAGGCCGCCTCGCGGCGTTTTAAGGCCGGTTCGTCCGAAGTCGCCACCACCACCACCGCACGTTTCAGCCCCTCGATACCCAAGTCGTCAATGATAAAGTCCTGCACCTCGCGTCCGCGCTCGCCAATCAAGCCAATCACGATCACATCCGCACTGGTATACCGCGCCACCATCGATAACAAAGTCGACTTCCCAACACCAGAACCAGAGAAAATCCCCATCCTTTGACCACGGCAACAGGTGGTGAAGGTGTTTAAGCTTTTGACTCCAAGATCAATCCGTTTGCCAACACGGTTGCGGGTATGGGCAGGTAAAGGCGACGCTTTGATGGCATAGGCTGTCTCGCCTTGCGGTAAATATCCAAACCCATCCAGTGGCGCACCAAAAGCATCTATCGTGCGCCCCAACCAATCAAGGCTGGGATAAATCTCCGCACCGCCGCTCAAAAGCCGTACCCGCGCACCAGGCTTGATCCCTGAAACCTCGCCGTATGCCATGGCAATGGCGGTATTACGCTCAAAACCAATCACCTCGCACAGAATTTCTGTACCATCTTGACGTTGAACCTCACAACGCTCCCCAACACTGATACGGCTGTGACCACCAATAATCTCTATCTTTAAGCCGCGCACAGCCTGAACTTCAGCATAAATATGGTAGGCTGAAATATTCGCGAGTTGACGCAAGGCATTGTTCAAATGAATGTTCATATCTGCAATATACTCTGCCTTGGGGGCATTCGGCAATACAATACAATATCTTGACCGTCTGGTAAAAAATGGCAAAAAGTTCTGTTCTTTACCAACTGTTTTGTCTATAAGTGGTTTTAAGAGGGACAGTGAAAATTTCATCCGAGGTGCATCTGTGGATCTTTCTAGTATTTCTGTAATGATCGTCGAAGATCAACGTTCAATTCGCACTTTGTTAATTACGACCTTACGAGCATTGGGCGTTGGCAAGGTTATCGGCATGCACTCTGCCGAAGAAGCCATGGAGCGCATCCGCACTATGGGAGAAGAAGCAAAATATATGGACGGCGAAGGTTTGAATGCGGTGCTTTTGGACATCGTACTTGATGAATCCGAATTTACGGGACTGGATATTGCCGAATGGATACGCACCTCACCCGATTCGTCCAATAAATTTTTACCAATTATGATGTTCAGCGCCCTTGCAAGTATGAGTATGGTGCAACGTTCGCGGGATCTTGGGGTCAATATCTTCATGCGCAAGCCTTTTGCCGTGGATAATCTGACCTCTTTATTGATGGGGCTGATTCGCGATCAGCGTAGCTTTATTCAATGCGGTGAATATTTCGGCCCTGACCGCCGCCG
>JAHDDM010000141.1 GCA_020629355.1 Rhodospirillaceae bacterium | reverse complement strand
CAAGACGATGACGCACCGAGAGGTCAATCAGTTTTGGGCCCAGAAGAATTTTCAACCCGCCGATTAAATCTGAATCGACTTGGTGTTGTACGGTGACTTTGCCAGAACCAGCGAAAGGTTGCAAAGCCTTGGTCAGTGCTTGTAATTGAGCGGCACTGAGGTCTTTTGCTGTGGTGACGTTGGCGGTTATTTCGCCGCGCATGTCTTTCAGCATGGTGTCAAAATGTTGAATAATGGCAGGGATCAAAAAGACCCGCTTGCGCAGGCACAGAAGCCCGACAAATTTTCGTAGAGTTTCACCAGCCTGCATTCTTTCGAGTATTTCGGTAAAGATACTGGTATGCACATCAGGCTTGATCCCTGGTGTCCGTACCAAGCGTTGCAAGTCTTTTGAAGCCGCAAACATTGCGCTCATCTCATCCATGGAGGCGGCAACAGATTCAAGCTCGTTCAAGTCGCTGGCGGTCTCGAACAGAGCCTTGGCGTAGCGGCGCGCAACTTCTTCAAAAGTGTTGTACATGGTGTGCAATCAATGAATGGCGAAAGGGGTGCTTTGTAATCGCGCTCATAGCATGACTGATTATCAAATGGCAAGGGTTAAACAAAATTATACGGGTCAACATCGATTTTTATGCGCAATTTGTGTGAAGTCGCTACGCTTGCAAGCATGGCTGCTGCAATAGGCTGTAAGGGGACATGGCGCGGTGACATCAATAAGAGCCGCCAGCGATACCAGCCTCTGAGTCTGGCAATGGGGGCAATAGTAGGACCTAGCAAGCGGTGTTCACCTTTCGGGCAGCTTTTCGCAAGTTTTCGTGCGCTCGACTCTGCCAGACGCGAATCACGGCTTTGCACGATGAGCGCAATCATGCGGCCAAAAGGCGGGATTTTGGCGGTTTCGCGAATCTGGCTCTGTTGGGCAATAAAAGAATCGCGGTTCATGGTTTGTAGGCTCTGGAACAGAATATCATCGGGTTTGCGGGTTTGTAGCAAAGCCCGTCCTGTAAGATGGTGTCTTCCAGTGCGTCCTGCAATTTGATGCAGAAGCTGCCACGTCTGCTCAGCAGAGCGCGGATTGCTGCCAAAGAGCGCCTGATCCGCATCAATCACACCCGCCAGAGTCAGGTAAGGGAAATCGAGACCCTTGGCGATAATTTGCGTACCTACGATAATATCAATGGTGCGATTCTGCATTCGATGCAGAAAATCCGCGATATTTTCTGGTGAATTGAGCGTTTCTGCCGTGGCAGCGAAGATATGGGCCTGAGGAAAATCTTGCGCTAAATCTTGGATGATTCGCTCGACTCCTGGGCCTTGTGATGCCAGCTTGTTGTTTTCGTTGCATTTTGGACAGTGTTTCGGCTTGCGGATACGGTAATCGCAATGGTGACAGATCAAATGCGGTTCAGGATACAAATGTTCGCTCAGATACACGTCACAATTTGGACAATCGAATCGATGACCGCAGCCGCGACACAGCAACAGGGGCGCAAAGCCACGGCGGTTTAAGAATAAAACGGCCTGTTGTTTTGCCGCAAGAGTTTCTTCAAGAGCCTCAAGCAAGGGCGGGCTGAGCCACTCAGCGGCTTTCAGGCGGTGTTGTTTTAAGTCGATCAGTTGAATTTCGGGCTGGCTGGCGGCCTTGTGGCGGCTGGACAAGGCAACATGGTGATATTTGCCACGCTGTGTATTCAATAGCGATTCGAGCGATGGAGTCGCCGAGGCCAAAACCACGGGGACTTGGTATATCTGTCCGCGCACCACGGCCATGTCGCGGGCATGATAAGGGATACCGTCTTCCTGTTTGTAGGAGTAGTCGTGTTCTTCATCGACAATGATGAGGCCGAGATTATATATCGGTAGATGTAAAGCGGAACGCGCCCCCACAATCACGCCAGCTTTTCCTGTCGCGGCCTGTTGCCAGATTTTACGCCGAACGGCTGGCGTGATCCCGTTATGCCACGCTGGCGGTGTATAGCCAAATCGTGCCAGAAAACGCTGTTGCCAATCCACCAGCAATGAGACCTCTGGCAGCAGAACCAAAACTTGCTTTCCAGCATCCAGCATATCCGCGATAAGATGAAAATACACTTCGGTCTTGCCTGAACCTGTTGTGCCATCAAGAAGGCTCACGCCGCCCCTTGTTGTCGTTGCAGACATGGCGGCATAGGCTTTTTCCTGTTCAGGATTTAGGGTAGCCAGAGTACGCACAGGTTCAGGCGGCTGCCACCTGGTTTCCACAATCAGACCAAGTTCGAGCAGTCTTTTTAAGATGGAAGCGTTGCTATTTTGTAAAAGTTCGGTGCGTGGTATCTTGCCGTCATGCTGGCTAATCTTGTCGTATAAAGCCTGTTGTTGTACGCCCAGTTTCTGAGGTTCTATATTACTTGCGCGGTAGGTTTTAATCTCGGTATCGGCGCGATAAAAGTCCTCTTGGGCAGGAAAGGTCAGGCGACAGGCTTGACCAAAAGACACAAGGTAATAGTCTGAAAGCCAGCGTAAATATTGCAGATGTGAAGAGCTTAAAGCGGGAATATGTCCAAAAGTTGCCAGAATCGACTTGTAGCGAATATCAGGCTGGAAGGGCATCTTTGAGTCCTCCTGATTCGACAGAGCCGTGACCACGCCAACTTTGGGCTGTTTACCCAATTCCGCCAGCACCAAATCCCCGACAGAGATGCTCATGTCTTCTGGAACAGAGTAATCTAAGGCAGAAATGCTTTGCGGGAATTGCACTTGCGCGCGTATCAGCGTATGAAGGTTGTCGTGAGGCATAATCTCATACAGTATTATCGCATAAATTTACTAAGGAATAGACCATGAAGTTCTTTTTGGATACCGCCGAGATTGATCAAATTCGACATTATGCCGCCTCTGGCCTTGTCGATGGTGTTACCACAAACCCAAGTTTGATTGCGAAAAATGGCGGCGACTTTATCGCCACCATCAAGGAAATTGCTGGTATTATTCCAGGCCCCGTCAGTGCCGAATGTCTTGCTACGGATGCGGAAACCATGGAAAAAGAAGGCCGTTATCTGGCAGGTTTAGCAGAAAATATCACCGTGAAAGTTCCCTTGACCGTTGATGGTCTACGGGTTTGCAAGGCGCTCAGTGACGATGGAATTATGGTCAATGTTACCCTGTGCTTTTCGGCGGCTCAGGCATTGCTCGCGGCAAAGGCTGGGGCTGCTTTTATCTCGCCTTTTGTGGGGCGGCTCGATGATTTAGGTGAAAGCGGCATGAGCTTAATTGCCTCCATTCGGACTATCTATGATCAATATGCTTTCGATACCGAAATTTTGGTGGCCTCAGTCCGCAATTCTTTGCATGTTGTCGAGGCCGCAGAATTGGGTGCAGATGTCGCGACAATGCCGCCAAAGGTGCTGGCACAGCTCTATAAGCATCCCTTGACCGACAAGGGGCTCGCGGATTTCTTGGCAGATTGGGATAGTACAGGGAAAGCGAGAAGTATTGTGTAGGGGATGTTTTCTTGTGAATGATAAAGGGATTTGTTATTGCAAAGTCGCCTCGCGCGTAAGCGCGGGCGAGAGCGAGCGACCGCGAAGCCGCCACGAAGTGGCGCACCCCCGTAGGCAACAAAGCATTAGGCGAAGCCGTGCTTTGTCTGCCGTGAGGGAAAAGGAGACTATATAATGCTTCGTAAATTACGCGCCTACTTTTTCGCTGGAATACTTGTCACCACGCCTGTCGCGGTAACATTTGCGCTGGCCTGGTGGTTCATCGGCTGGATTGATTCCAAGGTCATGCCCTTGATTCCTCCAGCCTATAATCCTGTTATACTGATCGAGCAACACTTTGGTATTGATTGGGGCTTGCCAGGCTTTGGTCTGTTACTCCTGCTAGTAATTTTGACCCTTATCGGCGCGTTGACGGCGGGTTTCTTCGGACGCTGGTTGACGGGAATGGGCGATACCATCATTGGTAAAATGCCTGTATTGCGGGTGGTGTACTCTGCTTGTAAGCAAATTCTGGAAACAGTGATGCGAGACCAAAGCAGTGCGTTCAAGCGCGTGGTCTTGATTGAATATCCGCGCAAAGGGCTATGGGTGGTGGCTTTTGTCACCAATGAAGACGACGGCCTACCAGGAATGGAGCAGGATTTAATCGCGGTTTTTGTGCCCACCACGCCAAATCCGACCTCTGGCTTTGTGGTTTATGTCCCACGGGAAGACACGGTTGAATTAAATATGCCCGTGGAAGATGCAGTGAAACTGGTCATTTCCGTAGGGA
>JAHDDM010000140.1 GCA_020629355.1 Rhodospirillaceae bacterium | reverse complement strand
ATGCCCCGCAAAAACACTGTCCAGTGATATTCGGCACTAATTCTTATGCCGGAAGGTAATGCGGCCTTTGGTTAAATCATACGGGGTCATTTCAATGTCCACCCGATCACCCACCATGACGCGGATACGGAACTTGCGCATTTTGCCCGCAGTATGGGCAATGACTTCATGATCATTCTCTAGCTTGACGCGGAAAAATGCATTTGGCAGTTGTTCGATGACGACACCACTCATTTCCAGAAGTTCTTCTTTAGCCATATTCAGGAATATTCCTTATCTGTTATGCATACCATAGGCACTTGACCTAGCGAGTTCGGCCTCAATACGCAAGAGTTGATTATATTTTGCGGTGCGTTCACCACGCGCCAATGCGCCAGTTTTAATTTGACCGCAATTCATTGCTACAGCTAAATCTGCAATAGTATCGTCTTCGGTTTCACCAGAACGGTGCGACATGACACAGTTATATCCCGCACGGTGTGCCATTTCAATAGCAGCGCACGCTTCGGATAAAGTGCCTATCTGGTTGACCTTAACCAGCAAGGCATTGCCAATCCTGTCTTTGATCCCGCGTGCAAGAATTTCAGGGTTGGTGACAAAAACATCATCCCCAACCAGTTGAATGTCCTTACCTATAGCTTGGGTGAGGGTTGCCCAGCCATCCCAATCGTCCTCTGCCATGCCGTCTTCAATGGAATAGATGGGATAATTGGTACAAAGTGTTTCAAGATAGGCTGCATGTTCGGCAGAATCAAAATTCTTCCCCGCACCTTTCATTTGATAGACCCCATCGACGTAATATTCACTCGAGGCGCAATCCAGCGCAATCGCGGCTTCGACCCCAGGTTTCAAACCAGCCTTGGTTATTGCTTCAACAAGAGCTTCAATCGCGGCCTCGCTGTTGGCAATATTCGGTGCAAAACCGCCTTCGTCACCAACATTGGTGCTGAGGCCAGACTTTTTCAGGTACGCTTTCAGATGATGGGTAATGGCGTGTGCCATTTCCATTGCAATGCTGAAATTGTCTGCCCCGAGGGGCGCAACCATGAACTCTTGAATATCCAGTGGATTATCCGCATGCACCCCGCCATTGAGCATATTCAGCATCGGCATTGGTACGCGATGGGCATGAATGCCGCCAATATAGCGATACAAGGGTAAATCCAGTGAATTTGCTGCCGCGCGCGCTATGGCGAGGGATACTGCCAGAATTGCATTTGCACCAAGCCGTGATTTATTGGTGCTTCGATCCAGCCGTATCATGGCTCTATCCAAGCCGCGTTGATCAGTGGCGGGCATTCCGCGAATGATGGGAAATAATTCACCATGAATCGCCTCAAGTGCTCCACGTACCCCTTTGCCTTGATAACGGCTTTCGCCATCACGAAGCTCTACGGCCTCAAGCGCGCCCGTGGATGCACCGCTAGGCACCATGGCGCGGCCCTTGGCACCACCGCTTAGAGTAATTTCGGCCTCAACTGTAGGATTGCCACGCGAATCGAGGACTTCGCGGCCACAGACTGCAATAATATCATGTTGCGACATGGATACTTTCCTTTACCTATCTTCCCATTGTTTTCTTGGCGCATCAATGGCCTGACATTGATCAAGAAAGGCCGCCATTTCCGATAAAGGCAGCATATTCGGGCCATCGGACGGTGCGCTATCAGGGTCTTGGTGGGTTTCGATAAACAGACCTGCAACCCCAACCGCCAAAGCAGCCCGTGCTAAAGGCGGGACAAATTCACGCCTCCCGCCAGATTTTCCGCCTGCACCACCGGGGCTTTGTACCGAATGGGTGGCATCAAAAATCACTGGATAGCCCGTCTCTGCCATGATCACCAGCGACCGCATATCCACCACCAGATTCCGATAGCCAAAAGATGCCCCGCGTTCGGTGAGTAAAATTTTCGTATTCCCAGAAGCCGCAACCTTAGCCGCAGCAAATTCCATATCCTCAGGGGCAAGAAACTGTCCCTTTTTGATATTGATACAGGCACCCGTTTTCCCTGCTGCCTCAAGCAGACTGGTCTGGCGGCACAGAAAAGCTGGAATTTGTAGAATGTCGACTACCTCAGCCACGGGTGCGCACTGTTCGGCTTCGTGAATGTCCGTTAAAACTGCACAGCCAATTTGTTCCTTGACGCGGCGAAAGGTCTGCAAAGCAGTATCCAAGCCGACCCCGCGTGCGCTATCGCCTGATGTCCGATTCGCCTTGTCAAACGAAGCCTTGAAAACAAAGTCGATATTGCGTGCTTGACATAATGCACTCAGACGTTCTGCCATCATCAAGGTGTGGTCCTCGCTCTCCATCGCGCAAGGTCCTGCAATGAGACTAAAGCTTTTGTTTTGATCGAATACTGCACCAGAGACTGCAACCATCACAGCAATCTTTCATTTTGAAGACAGGCTGCAATATAGCTGGCAAACAGGGGATGCGGCTCAAAGGGACGCGATTTCAATTCAGGATGAAACTGGACACCAATGAACCACGGATGGTCTTCACGTTCCATAATCTCTGGAATCGCGGGTAGGGTTTCGTGTTGCGTATGACCAGAGAACACCACGCCAAGTTTTGCAAGCTCATCACAATAATGCGGGTTGACCTCGTAACGGTGACGGTGACGCTCGGTAATGACAGTCGCATCATAAATCTGTGCGATTTTTGAATCAGGATTCAAGGCGCAGTCTGCTGCACCAAGGCGCATTGTGCCACCAAAGTCACTATGGATACCGCGACTTTCGATGATTCCGTCCTTTGCCCACTCGCTCAAGAGCGCAATCACCGGCTCGATTTCTCTTTCCTTGTCGCGATGAAATTCCACACTATCGGCCAGGTTTGATCCACCAATATTGCGCATGGCCTCGATCACGGCAATTTGCATCCCTAAACAAATACCAAGATAAGGGACATTCTTCTCACGCGCATAACGCACGGCATCAATCATACCCTCAATGCCACGAACGCCAAAGCCACCAGGAACCAGAATCCCTTGGCATTGATCCATTTTTTGCCTCAGTTCCTCTGGACTTTTGCCAGAATCAATCCAGGAAATCTTCACCTCGACATTATGGTGTATCCCCGCATGTTGCAGAGCCTCAATCAGGGATTTATAGGCATCGGGCAATTTGGTATATTTCCCGACAATCCCCACTGTAATACAATCACGATTCGGATCAGTAAGGCTGGTGACAATCCCATCCCATGCCTTCAGGCTGATATGCGACTTGGCAGGTTTGTTGAAGTACTCGAGCACCCGAATGTCTAACGCCTGCCCATGCAGCATTTTCGGTACAGCATAAATCGTCTTCGCATCACGCGATTCAAACAGACGATTATCATGTATGTTACAGAACTGTGCCAATTTATGCCGTTCTGGTTTTTCCAAAGCCACCGTGGTGCGACAAATCATAAAGTCTGGCTGTATCCCAACCCCAAGCAGTTCTTTTACCGAATGCTGCGCGGGTTTGGTTTTCAATTCACCAGCCGTCTCAAGATACGGCAGTAGAGTACAGTGGATGAACAGAGTCCGTTCAGAACCCAGATCATTGCGCACCTGGCGAATGGCTTCCAAGAACGGCAGGCCTTCTATATCCCCCACTGTGCCGCCAATCTCACAAATAACGAAATCCGTGTCTGTGGTGTCTTCTTGCAGTTTAGACTTTATGGCATCAGTGATATGCGGCACGACTTGAACCGTAGCGCCCTTAAAGCCCTTTTTGCGTTCGTGCGCAATGACCTCCTGGTAAATTTGGCCAGCAGTAATACAGTCGGTTTTACGGGCATTGACACCCGTAAAGCGTTCATAATGGCCTAAATCAAGGTCTGTTTCCGCCGCATCATCGGTGACAAAACATTCACCGTGTTGGTAGGGATTCATCGTGCCAGCATCGACATTCAGATAGGGATCAAATTTCCGAATCCGTACCCGATAGCCATGTAGTTTGAGCAATGCCCCCAAAGCCGCTGAACAGATGCCTTTGCCTAAAGACGATACTACTCCGCCAGTAACAAAAACATATCGAGTTTCAGCGTTGGGCATAACCTAATTATTCAGCTAAGGGAACAGTGGGGGCATCGTCAGATGTAGCTTCGGTGGATATGGCCTGTACTTCGGGGCGATCAAAGATGGATGCTCCGTCGCTATCCTGTCCCGCAAGAATCGCGAGAAAAAGACTTGAGGCAATAAATAGCGCGCCAAGTATGGCTGTCGCGCGGGTTAAGGCGTTGGCTGTGCCACGCGCCGAGAATAATCCTGCGCCGCTACCGCCGCCGCCCATACCCAATGC
>JAHDDM010000139.1 GCA_020629355.1 Rhodospirillaceae bacterium | reverse complement strand
TGCCATTTTTGCAATAAAGCCTTCGATTGATCATAGGCTGATTGCGGGGTGTCTCGTAGGTTCTCTGGTGCGTTGCGATCCATGCAGGTTTTGCCTGCAAAGGTACGTATATTGCGCTTGCTTGCAGCGTTGAAGAGAGCTTCAACACTTTCGGGATGAATGGTGCAATAGCTACAGACGCTGGTAGTGCCATTGCTGAGCACCAGATCAAAATAAAGCTCTGCTATTTTTTCGGCATAGGTAAGATCAGCGAAGCGACTTTCTTCGGGAAAGGTATAGTCGCTGAGCCAATCAATCAGCCGCTTGCCCCAACTGTTGATCATTGCAGTTTGCGGGTAATGGGCATGGGCATCGATGAAACCTGCTGTGATCAGCCCTTGGCCGTAATCATGTACGGATGCTTCAGGATAGGCCGCGCGCAAGGTCTCGCCGTCATCAACAGCAAGGATTTTGTCGCCTTCAAGCAGTACCCCGCCGTGGCTGTGGTGCGTAATGCTATCAAGGGGATCAGTGTCAAAAGGATCAGCAATAAAGCTGAGTGTCTGTCCTAATAACAATTTCATTCTGGTTTTCTCCGCTAAAGGCAAAAATTGGCAATAGAACTTGCACTGTCTACTGAAAATGTTCTAGGTTCAATATCAAGAATGAAACATGAAGTCCACTTTCGCTGCATCGGGTGGTCTTTATTCGGAGAGTATCAAGAGAACGCAGCGCTTGAGAAACGATGGATAGTATAGAATGTGTCCTGAACGGCAAAGCCGTAACGATAGAGAACAGTGATCCCACCACGACATTATTGGATTGGTTGCGCGAACAAGCGGGTCTTACAGGCACAAAAGAGGGCTGTAACGAAGGCGATTGTGGGGCGTGCACGGTACTGGTCAGTGATCTTCATCAAGGTGCAATTCGACACCGCGCTTTGAATGCGTGCATTTTATTTTTACCGCAGCTGCATCATAAATCGGTACGCACTGTCGAGGGTGTAGCCGTAGGCGAGCGGCTGCATCCAGTACAACAGGCGATGATAGAGCATCATGGCAGCCAGTGTGGTTTCTGCACTCCAGGCTTTATCATGTCGATGGTGACAGCACATGCGACAGACGAAACGGATTATGATGCGGTTCTGGCAGGTAATCTGTGTCGCTGCACGGGTTATGCTGCAATTATACGGGCGGCTGAGGCTGCAAAAGACGGCGCATTGCCTGCTTGGTTAGCAGAAGATTCCGAGAAAATCCGCGCCTTTACACCTGCCCCCATTACGGGATCAAATTGGATTTATCCGCAGAGTCTTACGGAATTTGCGGATTGGTATTTGGCGCATCCCAAGGCGACGTTGGTGGCAGGTGCAACGGATGTGGGTTTATGGGTCACGAAGCAGTTTCGGCCTCTTGAGGATATGGCATTTTTGGCCGGTCTTGAGGAATTGCAACAGATTACCGAAGAAAAAGACCATTGGCGTATCGGTGCGGGTGTCACCATTACGGAACTTGAGGCATTTCTTGCGCCGCATTTTGCTGATTTTGCCGCGATGTTGCCGCGTTATGGCTCTAGGCAGGTGCGCAATGCCGCGACTATTGGCGGCAATATCGCGAATGGCTCGCCGATTGGCGATGCGCCACCAGCTTTATTGGCACTGGATGCGCGGTTAGAATTGCGCTGTGGTGATGCGGTGCGGACTATGCCACTCGAAGAGTTCTTTATTGACTATGGCAAACAGGATCGGCAGACAGGCGAATTTGTCAGTACGGTTTTGATCCCGAAACAGGCGGATTATTTGCGCTGCTATAAAATCTCGAAGCGCTTTGATCAGGATATTTCGGCTTTGTGTGGCTGTTTTTTCATTGAAATTACGGATGGATGTGTCACCAAGGCGCGGTTGGCTTTTGGTGGCATGGCAGGAATACCCAAGCGCGCGGCGGCGGCGGAGGCGGCTTTGACGGGTCAGTCCTGGAATCTGGAGACCATTGCGGCAGCACAGAAGGCTTTGGCGCAAGACTTTAGCCCCTTAAGTGATATGCGCGCGTCTGCTGAATATCGTTTGCAATGCGCGGAAAATTTGCTGTTGCGCTGTTACCACGAGATAACGACACCAGAGCTGGCAACCCGCGTGCTGGAGGTTACGTCATGACTATAAAGACCTCTTTGCCGCAAGATTCCGCGCATCTGCATGTCAATGGCGCAGCGCGTTATACCGATGATATTGCCACGCCCGCGAATACACTGCATTTGGCTTTTGGTTTGGCAGAGATTGCCCATGGTACAGTTGAGGCGATGAATCTGGATGCGGTACAGGCTGCCGAAGGGGTGGTTGCGGTGTTCACTGCCAAAGATTTACCACATGCCAATGATGTCTCGCCTGTGCCGTATCCTGAACCGCTTCTGTGTACGGGCGAGGTGCATTTTCATGGCCAACCGCTGTTTCTGGTGGCGGCAGAAAGCCATCTTTTGGCACGTAGAGCCGCGCGATTAGCCAAAATAGAATATACAGAAAAGCCTGCAATTCTTAGCATTGATCAGGCCATTGCGGCAAAAAGCCAATTTGAAGAACCGCAAGTCTTCAGCAAAGGCGATGCTGCACAGGCGATTGCGATAGCCGAGCACAGTCTATCGGGCAGTATCGAGATAGGTGGGCAGGAACATTTTTATCTGGAATCGCAGGCGGCTTTGGCTTTGCCGCAAGATGACGGCGGGATGGAGGTTCATGCCTCAACCCAACATCCGAGCGAAATTCAGCATAAAGTCGCGGATTCCATAGGGCTGGCGATGCACGATGTGCGGGTGGTCTGCCGTAGGATGGGTGGCGGATTCGGCGGCAAGGAAAGCCAAGGCAACAGCCCGGCTGTGGCGTGCGCTATTGTCGCGTATTTGACAAACAGACCCACCGCCATGCGTTATGATCGTGATGATGATATGTGTATTACGGGCAAGCGGCATGATTTTCGGATTGATTATCGTGTGGGTTTTGATGACCAAGGCCAGATAGCAGGGGTTGAATTTCGCCAATATGCCCGTTGTGGTTGGGCGCAAGATTTATCATTGTCAATTGCTGATCGGGCAATGTTTCATGCTGATAATGCGTATTTTTTGCCTCATGCCCATATCGTTTCGTATCGTTTGCGGACGAATACGGTGTCGAATACGGCATTCCGTGGTTTTGGAGGCCCACAAGGCGTGGTGGGGATCGAGCGGGTCATTGACCATATCGCGCATTGCCTTGGTAAAGATGCGCTTGAAGTGCGTAAGGTAAATTTTTATGCGCCGTTTTGCGAAAATCGCGGCCAGACCACGCCGTATCACATGGAAGTCACGGACTGTATTATCAATGAGATGGTGGAACATCTCGAAGAAACCAGCGATTACCATGCCCGCAAGGCCGCGATTGCACAGTGGAATACTCAGAATCCGATTTTGAAGAAAGGTATTGCGCTTACACCGATAAAATTCGGTATTTCCTTTACCTTTACGCAACTGAATCAGGCTGGTGCGTTGGTGCATATCTATCAAGATGGTACGGTGCAGATTAACCACGGCGGGACAGAGATGGGGCAAGGGTTATATATTAAAATGGCTCAGGTGGCGGCAGAGGAATTTGGCCTATCGATGTCTGCTATTCGCCATACCGCGACAGACACCAGTAAAGTCCCGAACACGTCCCCCACGGCAGCAAGTTCTGGTTCAGACATGAACGGTATGGCGATAAAATATGCCTGTGAAACACTGAAAGCGCGGCTGGTGAAATTCCTTGCCGAAAAGCATGATTGCAATGCCACTGATATTGAATTTCGTGATGGTATGGTAAGGGTTGCGAAAACGGAATATTCTTTCAAAGACATAGCGTTACAGGCCTATCAATCACGAATTGGCCTATCAGCCACGGGCTATTATGCCACGCCGAAAGTGGCTTGGGATCGCGCGGCAGGTTGCGGTCATCCGTTTTATTACTTTGCCTATGGCGCGGCCTGTAGCGAGGTGGTGATTGATACCTTAACGGGCGAGAATCGTATCCTACGCAGTGATTTATTACTGGATGCTGGAAAATCTTTGAATCCCGCGATGGATATTGGCCAGCTTGAGGGCGGCTTTGTCCAGGGTGCGGGCTGGTTGACCACCGAAGAGCTGGTATGGGATGATCAAGGGCGATTACGCACTCATGCGCCGTCAACCTATAAAATTCCAGCGGTTTCCTGTCGTCCATGCGTGATGAACAGTGCGCTTTGGCAGGCGGGTGAAAACCGCGAGGAGACGATTTATCGCTCGAAAGCCGTAGGTGAGCCGCCTTTGATGTTGGGTATATC
>JAHDDM010000138.1 GCA_020629355.1 Rhodospirillaceae bacterium | reverse complement strand
CTATCAAAAAGATTCCCTTTAAGATTGATAAAGCCCGCCGATTTCAACAGAGGCTGTGCAACGGAACGAATCACATCGTAGTTTTTACTCCGCCAGTCACCGTAATTCTCTGCCATGGTCAGGCCATTGACACAAAGCGCATCCGGGCGAGGCAATAGCCCCGCCGCCAGCAATTCACCGATTACAGCAGGAACGCCACCAGCGCGGTGATAGTCTTCGCCAAGATATTCTCCAGCAGGTTGCAGATTCACTAAAAGAGGAATATCGAGGCCGATTCCTTGCCAATCATCATTATCCAAAGGTACACCAAGATGCCGCGCAATCCCATTCAGATGAATCGGCGCATTAGTTGATCCGCCAATGGCAGAATTGACCACAATCGCATTCTCGAAAGCAGCACGAGTCATCACCTGTACAGGGCGTATATCCTGCCAAACCATATCGACAATACGTTTCCCCGCAAGATAGCTTACCTGACCGCGTTCGCGGTAAGGAGCAGGTATCGCAGCTGCACCTGGCAGCTGCATCCCTAAAGCCTCTGCTAGGCTGTTCATCGTCGTTGCTGTCCCCATGGTATTGCAATAACCAACAGACGGTGCAGAAGCTGCCGCAACTTCCATAAATTCCTCGTCTGTAATTTCGCCGGCTGCAAGACGCTCGCGGGCTTTCCAAATAACCGTTCCTGAACCCGCGCGCTTGCCCTCGTGCCAGCCATTCAGCATCGGGCCTACCGATAGAGCCAATGCTGGAATACCCACGGTTGCAGCCGCCATCAGAAGTGCTGGCGTGGTCTTGTCGCAACCAATCATGAGAACAACACCGTCAAGGGGATAGCCGAATAAAGTCTCGACAAGGCTCAGATAAGCCAGATTACGATCCAGCATCGCCGTTGGACGTTTGCCAGTTTCCTGAATCGGATGTACGGGAACTTCCAGCACCGTACCGCCTGCGGCGATAATTCCATCACGCACCCGCTTAGCAAGCTGCAAATGGTGCCGATTACAGGGACTAAGATCACTGCCCGTTTGGGCTATGGCAATGATAGGCTTGCCAGATTGCAATTCTTCACGAGTCAAACCGTAATTGAGATACCGCTCAAGATAGAGTGCCGTCATTTCCGGATCATCAGGGTTCATAAACCATTTGCGTGACCGAAGGTCTTTGGGATGAACTTGAGACATGGTGGGCTTCCTATCGTTCAATTCTCCACAAAACCTAATTCTTGGTTTTCAGAATCATCCGCGTACGCTTTTCGCTTGGATTGGGCTTTTCTTGTGGGATTTTCGGATTTTTACTGGGCAGAATTACCGGAGGCAGAGGAGTCTCTAAAGTACCTTCGTTCAGAAAACGAAAGTTCTCGCTGATTAAATCATAGTGCGCACATTCGCCGCGCATGATATCTGCACCGCGTAAAATGCGGCTGTTTCCGCAAACCCGCATCCATTCCTCATCGGCATGGTAAAGACCCCTGTCGCCCTCAATATACAATTTGCTCTCAGGATTAAGAGAGCCGTCATTGCCACGGACTTCTCCGTCAAAATAGGCTTCTGAGAGCACCTGCTTGCCCGAATCTTCGTCCAGACGCAACAGACCCTTCATTTTTTGCGCCGCTATCTTGTTTAACCCGTCAACCAATAAAGCATCACCACGCGCAAAAACCACCTGATTTTTACCCTGGTATTGTAATGACTTGCTTGCTGTAATGACCGTCGCGCCATTTTCTAATCTTGGCTGCTTGCCAGTGACCAGCACATCTTCACTGTCGGGGATAATATCCGCAAAGTCGCCTTCAATCTCAAGACTGCCGCGCAAATAGCGAACATGGCCTTCTAGCTCAATACGGCTAATCAACTCAGGATTATCATCATAATAGGCACGAGCCTGATCACTCCAACTTGTTGCCTCGCCGCGGATAATCCGCACCCGCCCCGTGGCATGGTAGTGTTTATGCTCTGGTAGCCACGAAATGCCATTGCCAGCATCAATTTTCAAGTCTTCAGCAAATACAGGAGCGTACCCGAAAAACATCAAAAACATCACGACAAAAGCACGCTTGAGAATATCCATTATTGCACCTAAGATGAAGAAATTGTCATTTCTGTTGCGCCAAGAAATTCATAATGTGCCGATAAGTCTCTGAGGCGAAAGCCTGCCGCAACGACATCAATATTTTGACCCATCTTACCCGAAATGACGCTAAAGCCTTCGGCCATCTTTTGTTTCATGCGCACTACGGCTGATTCTGTGGTCAAGTCGCTGCCTCGCGCATCCTGAATATGCACATCAGCAATCAGCTGCAAGACTTTTGATTCTTTATTAAATAATCCAGCCCGCGCGGTCACGGTCATCCAGGAACCATCTTGCCAAGTCGCCATCATCTGAGGACGGGTAAGCAGCACTTCAGGACTACCTTCGCTCAGAACACGCAAACGCTGTGCTTCAAGGTCATAAATCGTTTCTTCGGTGCGGATGGTTTGCTTGGGATTTTCAACACTCAACATGGCATCCCACGTCAAGCCTAAGCCTGTATTGCGTAGTTTCTGTGCTGGCTTGAGCACCAGCCACGGCCAAAACAACATCATCGCAAAGAATACCGCAAAGGCAGTTAGAACTGCACGCATGAATATTCCAGAGCTGCCTTGCATCACAGAACCTTCTGGCGCAAAAGATCATGCAAATGCACGATACCAACAGGTTTATGGTTTTCGAGGACAAAAAGCACGGTGATTTTTCGACTCTCCATTAAAGCAATCGCTTCAGCACAGAGCATCGTCGGGGCAATAGTGATAGGATCAAAGGTTGCAATCTGCCCTGCTGTTCGTTTCAGCAAATCGCCATTCAGATTACGGCGTAAATCACCGTCTGTAATTAACCCAACAAGCTGATCATTTTCCAGTACCCCAACACAGCCAAAACGCTTTTTGCTAATCTCCAGCACGACATCACGAACCGAAGCCGAGCCAGACAACAGAGGCAATTCGTCGCCTTGGTGCATCACTTCGGCTACAGGCGTCAACTGTGCACCTAATTGTCCACCAGGATGCAATCTGGCGAAATCTTTCCGCGTGAAGCCTTGGCTTTGTAGTAAAGCCACCGCCAGAGCATCCCCCATTGCCAGCATCATGGCCGTGGAATTGGTTGGCGCTGGTGTATCCGTCATTGGCGATTCACCAATAGCGGGAAGCTTCAAAACAATTTGCGCATACTGCGCCAAGAGTGATTGCGGATTAGCCGTCATGGCAATCACGGTGATATGGTTGCGCACTGCATATTCCAGCATGGGTGCGAACTCAGCGGAATTGCCCGATTTAGACAACAGCAACATCACATCTTGAACGGTGATCATACCCATATCGCCGTGAGCAGCCTCAGCGGGATGAACAAATTGCGCAGGATTCCCCGTGGAAGATAGTGTTGCGGCAATTTTTCCTGCGATATGACCAGACTTCCCCACACCACTGATGATCAAGCGGCCCGTGGCTTTATCCATCGCATCCACAGCCCGCGCAAAACTGTCATTGAGCCCATCCGCGAGCGCATTCAGCGCCTCTGCCTCCGCCTTAATCGTCTGGCGACCAGTAGCAATCACTGATTCTGTGTTCATGTTTTGGCTCAATGATGGGCGAAAATATCGAGGTCTTCAAAACCCGCCAAATCCATTGCTGCACGGGCAGGCAGGTGGGCAAAGGCGGCTTCAGCCAGATGTTGACGGCCTTCGCGTTCCAGCATGGTATTCAGAATATCCTGCAAACGATGCAGATAAATTACATCTTCACACGCATACTGCAACTGTTCAGCGTTCTTTTCATCTGCCGCCCAATCGCTATGGGTTGCGCTTTTTTCAAGCTTAATCCCCAACAAGTCGCGGGTTAAATTCGACAGGCCATGACGATCCGTGTTTGTCCGTGCCAATTTCGAGGCAATTTTCGTACAATAGACCGCTTGAAAAATGACCCCATAATGCTTCATTAACATGGCGAGATCAAACCGTCCGAAATGAAAAAGTTTTTGGCAATTTTCATTGCGTAAAAGCCGTACCAAATTTGGCGCGGGCTGAATATCCTGTGCAATATTGACCAAATGGCAATGGCCATCCTCACCACAAAGCTGTACTAGACAAAGCCGATCACGGTATAGCTTCAGTCCTGTGGTCTCGGTATCCACTGCCACCCGCGCGCCTAAGTCCAACCCGGCGGGTAAATCATGCTGGTACAGGGTAAAATCAGGCGAAGTCATGGCTGAAATCTCGTGTCAATAAAAGTTCTTACGCCTTACTATAGCACAACCATACGAGGGGAAATAGCGATAT
>JAHDDM010000137.1 GCA_020629355.1 Rhodospirillaceae bacterium | reverse complement strand
ACCTGGATTTTGTGCCCTGTCGATGTTGTTCTCGGACTGGAATCGCAACGGTCATGCTGACTTGCGCATTTCCAATGATCGGCATTATTATGTCCGAGATGGACAGGAACAACTTTGGCGCATGGCAGACACTCCAAGGCTGTACACCGAAACGGAAGGCTGGGCAAAGTATCAACTTTGGGGCATGGGCATTGCTTCAAGAGATATTAGTGGGGATGGTTTTGCCGATGTCTATTTGACCTCGATGGGGGATCAGCGATTGCAATATTATGATCCCGAATCCCATGACCCGCACTATATAGACGCACCCTATAGTCAAGGTGCAACCGCGCATCGTCCCCATATCGGCAGCGATGGACGGCCTTCCACAGGCTGGCATGCCAGTTTTGGTGATGTCGATAATGACGGGCTGGATGATATTTTCGTCTCTAAAGGCAATGTCGAGCAAATGCCCGATGCCGCCATGTCTGACCCCAACAACCTTCTGATACAACAGTCCGATGGGACTTTCCTCGAACAGGGCAACATCGCGGGAATAGATAGTCCTGAGCGTGGACGCGGTGCAGCCTTGATCGACTTGAACCTTGATGGCAAACTTGACCTTGTGGTTGTCAATCGCCGCGCTCAAGCAGAACTGTTTGAAAATGTTTCAGAAACTGGTCACTGGCTTCAGGTCTCATTGCAGCAGCCCGCGCCGAATGTCTACGCTATCGGCGCGCATATCGAAGTCCGCGCTGGTGCGCAACAATGGGTACAGGAATTGACCATCGGCGGTGGCCATGCTGGCGGTCAAATGGCAGCGCTGCATTTTGGCTTAGGCACACACTCCACTGCCGAAGTGCGTGTTATCTGGCCTGATCAAACCACCAGCCCGTGGCAAAAAGTCACCACCAACCAAAGATTAGTGATAAACAAAAACTAGGGCAGTGTTGACATAAGCACAGATTCTATTTAATTTTCGCTTTGAATTAAATACAAAGGGAAGTTTTCATGTACTTGGGCATTGATCTTGGCACGTCTGGTTTACGCGCGCTGCTTGTTGAGGAACAAGGCCGTGTAATTGCCGCCGCTGAGGCACACTATGCCGTACAGAATCGACACGCTGGCTGGTCAGAGCAAGACCCTGCCGATTGGATTACCGCCGCCGAAAAGTCAATACAGGCTCTACGAAACCAGCACCCAAAACACTTCTCGGCTGTGCGGGGTATTGGCCTAAGCGGTCATATGCACGGCGCGGTTTTGCTTGATGCTACAGGTGAGGTTTTGCGGCCTTGTATTCTGTGGAATGACACTCGTGCCGCCAAAGAAGCCGCCGCATTAGATTCGATTCCCGAAATGCGCGCGCTATCAGGCAATATTGTTTTTCCTGGCTTTACCGCGCCGAAAGTACAATGGGTTCAAACGCATGAGCCAGAGATTTTCGCAAAAATCGCCAAAGTGCTGTTGCCGAAGGATTTTCTACGGTTCTGGCTGACAGGCGACTATGTTGGCGACATGTCCGACAGTGCGGGTACGTCTTGGCTTGATGTTGAAAAACGTGTTTGGTCTGAAGAGCTATTATCCCTAAGCGGCATGACAAAACAGCAAATGCCACGGCTGGTTGAAGGCTCAGAGAACTCTGGTCATTTGCGCGCCAAATTACAAAAAGATTGGGGGATACAACAGCCTGTTTTGGTTGCGGGCGGCGGCGGAGATAATGCCGTAGCAGCGTGCGGCGTGGGTTGCTTCAATGAAGGAGATGGTTTCGTTTCCCTCGGAACGTCTGGAGTGCTACTGGCAGCTAAGGACTCATACGCCCCGAATCCCACCAGTGCAGTACATACATTCTGCCATGCCATTCCCAACACCTGGTATCAGATGGGGGTGACTCTAGCCGCAGCAGACTGTTTAAGCTGGCTATCGCGCCAAACTGGACAATCGCCAGAGACCCTCGATGCCGCCCTGCCTGATACCCCTGAAGGCCCCGCTTCGGTGACTTTCTTACCGTATCTTTCGGGCGAGCGCACCCCGCACAATAGCGCATCTATTCGTGGGGCTTTATTCGGACTGGATATTGCGGACAGCCCCGCTGTCCTCACCCAAGCAGTGATGGAAGGCGTTGCCTGCTCGTTAGCGGACTGCCTGCACGCTCTGGAATCCACAGGAACAAAATTAGAAAGATTACTGGCTATCGGCGGTGGAACACAATCTGTCTTTTGGGTCAAGACCTTAGCGAATATCCTCAATCTTCCAATTGCAGTACCGCTTAAAGGTGAATTTGGCGCGGCCTTGGGTGCAGCACGGCTCGCCATTATTGCGGCTCATCCGAACGCATCCATCAGCAGCGTTCTCGCGCAACCAGAAATTCGCGAAACCATCGATCCTGATCCACGGTATACCAAAGCCTATGCGGATGCTCTGGTATATTATCGCTCACTTTATCCGAAACTCAACAGGACAAAACCATGACGAATTTCTTTGGCAAAATTACCAACATTCCCTTTGAAGGTACAGACAGCAAGAACCCTCTGGCCTTTCGGCACTATAACCCCGATGAAATAATCATGGGAAAAGCCATGAAAGACCATTTGCGCTTTGCAGTCTGCTATTGGCACAATTTCGTCTGGCCTGGTAATGACCCCTTTGGTGGACAGACATTCCAACGCCCTTGGTTCGACAACACCATCGAAGCCGCAAAACTCAAAGCAGACGTTGCCTTCGAGATGTTTCGCCTGCTAAAAGCGCCTTTTTACTGCTTCCACGATGCCGATATACGCCCTGAAGGCCATAACTTTGCGGAAAACACCAAAAATCTGAACATTATGGTCGATTATTTGGCCGAAAAACAAGCAGACAGTGGCATAAAACTGCTTTGGGGTACGGCAAACCTATTCAGTCATGCTCGCTATATGTCTGGTGCAGCAACAAACCCTGATCCTGAGGTTTTTGCTTTTTCAGCCGCAACCATCAAGACCTGCATGGATGCCACCCATCGTCTTGGCGGCGAAAACTATGTTCTTTGGGGTGGGCGTGAGGGCTATGAAACCTTGCTCAACACCAATCTTGCTCAGGAAGACCAGCAGATGGGGCGGATGCTGAATATGGTCGTCGACTATAAACATAAAATCGGCTTCAAAGGGACAATTCTAGTCGAGCCAAAACCGCAAGAACCCACCAAGCACCAATATGACTACGATGTCGCCACGGTTTATGGCTTCCTGAAACGCCACGGCCTCGAAAACGAGGTGAAAATGAACCTTGAGCAGGGTCATGCTATTCTGGCTGGACATTCCTTTGAGCATGAAATTGCCATGGCAAACGCATTGGGGATTTTGGGATCGATTGACATGAACCGCAATGATTATCAATCTGGCTGGGATACGGATCAATTCCCGAATACGACAAGCGAAGTCGCTTTGGCCTATTATCATATCCTACAGGGCGGCGGCTTCAGCACTGGAGGCACAAATTTTGACGCCAAATTACGCCGTCAATCCATTGACCCTGAAGACTTGCTGATTGCACATATTGGCGGGATGGATATTTGTGCGCGCGGCTTAAAGGCCGCCGCTGCCATGATCGAAGACGGCGCGCTAGCGAATTTTGTCACCGAACGCTATGCTGGCTGGCAATCCACAGCGGCTCAAGCGATGCTTGCAGGGGAAGAAACTCTTGAGACCATTGCTGCTCGTGTCGAAACTGAAGAGATTAACCCACAGCCCATATCAGGCAAGCAAGAATTGCTCGAAAATATCGTTAATCGCTTTGTATAGCCAGTCTCATATAATTTGATTATGTGAAACTGGCTATAACACTTTTATCGCTCACGCCTGTTCGCCTTGCGGCTCAGGCTCCGCGGGGGCAGCGCATACGCGCTGGTCGCGCAGTCGCGCTCCTATAGCTCAGTCCCACCTTGAACTGCTGAGGCTACTGAAACCGTTGGCCTCGCGGATGATCAAATAACAAGCAAGCTCTTGTTCTTCACACATTTTTAGCCCATCTCTGCCCATCACTAACAGAGCCGTAGCAAAACCATCGGCGCGGGTGGCTGAGGGATGCCGAACGCTGGCTGAGGCGACATCATGGTCGATGGGATAGCCCGTGCGTGGGTCGATGATGTGCGAGAATCTTTTGCCGTCTTTTTCGCGGTAATTCCGATAATCGCCAGAGGTTGCAATGGCCTCGTCTTTCAGTTCTGTGACGGTTTGAACCACCTGACCATCTTGATCAGGTTTCTCAATCCCAATACGCCACAGCTGACCGTCGAGATTATGCCCCCGCGCCAGCATATCACCACCAATATCCACCAGATAATCGCCATATCCCGCCTCAAGCACTAT
>JAHDDM010000136.1 GCA_020629355.1 Rhodospirillaceae bacterium | reverse complement strand
CTATATCAATCACCTCGTATTGATATACTATTGATATACATTAAAGCTTGTGCTATGTCATCAGTATTCGCAATAGATTTTGATCGTCACAGGTTTATTTATGTTTTCTTCTCATCCTATCGTTTCAATTACCTCTGCCGATTTGGATGCCGCCGAGGTCTCGTGGTTTTCCGCGCTATGTTCGGATGATTATCGTTATCTTGGTGTGCCTGAGAATGGCTTGAAATCGTCTTGGCAGCATTGTTCCAAAATTGTCCAGACCGCAGAACAGCAGGGCTTTCGGAATATTCTGTGTCCATCTTCGTATCAGGTTGGGCAGGATACTTTGTCATTTGTTGCGGGCTGTGCCCCCATTACTTCGGAGATTAACCTGCTGGCGGCGGTACGGTGCGGTGAAATGCAGCCCTTGATGCTGGCGCGTACCTTGGCGACACTGGATCATATGCTGGCAGGGCGTTTGACGGTAAATATTATCTCGTCTGATTTTCCAGGCCAAAAAGAAGACAGCACTTATCGCTATCAACGTTCACGCGAAGTCGTGCAGATTTTGAAACAGGCCTGGACGCAGGATGTGATCAACCATAATGGCGAAGTTTATCAGTTTCAGGATGTGACCACCGCACCAGTCAAGCCGTATCAACAGAATGGCGGGCCGTTGCTGTATTTTGGCGGTTATTCCCCCGCAGCACTGGATTTATGCGCGGAATATTGTGATGTGTATTTGATGTGGCCTGAGCCAAAAACCGCGATTGCCGAACGGATGCGGACAATAGCCGCATTGGCAGAGAAATACGGTCGCACGCTGGATTATGGCTTGCGCGCTCATGTCATTGTTCGTGATACTGAAGCTGAAGCGCGCGAATATGCGGCGGAGTTAATCTCAAAGCTGGATGATGATCACGGCGCGGCGATTCGCAATCGCGCTCTGGATAGCACTTCGCTTGGGGTGGCGCATCAGGCCAAGAATCGAGACCTTGCGGATATGGAAGGCTTTGTCGAGCCGCATCTCTGGACAGGCGTTGGACGCGCGCGTTCGGGTTGTGGTGCGGCCTTGGTGGGTTCTACAGATCAGATATTATCCGAACTGGAAGCTTACCGTAAAATGGGCATTCGTTCCTTTATCCTGTCTGGCTATCCGCATCTTGACGAATGCCAGCATTTTGGCCAGAAAGTCATGCCCGAATTGCACACCTGTTCCTTGCCGCATGTTTATGGGCGCGTTCCTGCAACACCGCCGAATACCCCTCTTGCAAACGGAGACCGCGTATAATGTCTGAACCCATTGCCTTGAATGATCATCTTTCGCTGTCGCGTATTGTCTACGGTATGTGGCGTGTTGGGGATGATGTCGATACCAGCCCAAGGCATATCCAGAATAAAATTACGGCCTGTCTTGATCAGGGCATTACCAGCATTGATCAGGCAGATATTTACGGCGGTTATGAAGCCGAAGAATTGCTGGGCCATGCTCTTGCTGGCTCAGATTTGCGCAATAGGATAGAGATTATCACCAAATGCGATATTGTTGCGCCTGTGGGGCGTTATAGCAATGCGCGTATCAAATACTATGATACCTCGCGGGCGCATATTGTTGCTTCGGTTGAGCACTCTTTGCGTCTGATGCAGACCGAGCATATCGATCTTTTATTGGTGCATCGCCCTGATCCCTTGATGGATCACCATGAAACGGGTGCAGCACTAGACGAGGTCATCCAATCGGGCAAGGTGCGCGCTGTTGGGGTGTCGAATTTCAAGCCTTATGATGTGGACTTGCTGCAATCGGCAATGCAGAATCGTCTGGTCACGAATCAGATTGAGATCAGTGTTGTCGCCCACGAAGCTTTCACAAACGGCGATATTGCCTATGCACAACAACATGCCATGCCGCTCATGGCCTGGTCACCGCTTGCGGGTGGAGCTTTGTTCGAGGACACCGATTTGAAGCGTACTCTGTCCGAGATTGCGGCGCGGTTGGAAACAGATGTAGCAAGCCTTGCCGTCGCGTGGCTACTGGCGCATCCCGCACAGATTATTCCCGTGATGGGCACAAATAATCTGGCGCGTATTCGTGATTTTCACAAGGCCAGTGCACTGAAACTGGATCGTGAAACCTGGTTTGAAATTTACACTACTGCATTAGGACAGGAAGTCGCATGAATATGTTGAAGAAAGCCGTGACCAGACACGAATTTTCGCCCACAACGGCGAATCAACGCGAGTACCGTCAAGCCTTGGGGCAATTCCCTACTGGCGTGACCATTGTAACCTGCATAACCGAGGCAGGCTTGTTGGGTATGACGGTGAATAGCTTCACCAGTGTCTCGCTTGATCCACCATTGGTGATGTGGTGTCCATCAAAAGACTCGGAGCGTTACGCGCCGTTCATGGCGGCAAAGTATTTCGCGATTCATGTTCTGTCGGACAAGGCAAAAGAGCTCTGCTTGGCTTTTGCCAAACCTGGAGACCATTTCGCGCAGACATCTTATCAGTTTAGTGCGTATGGTGTGCCGTTGCTGGATGATTGTCTCTGTCGTCTGGAGTGTATCCAACATGCGCAATATGACGGCGGTGATCACAGCCTAATTTTAGGCCGTGTTGAGAAGGTCACGATGCAGTCTGGTACGCCGTTGGTTTTCTGCCAAGGTAATTTTTCTCATCCGCAATCGGATGATGCTGCCGCTTTTACCTTGCCAGACGGATAATTTTGCTCTTAAGGAAATAAGAGGAGGAGAGAACATGAAGATACTATTTATATTACTGTTCCCGTTGCAGGTGATCAATGATTGGGCAGGGCGGATTGGTAAGAGCATATCGCTTGTTGCCATGGTTTTGATGGTGCTGGCGATTCTGATTCAGGTCTTTTTCCGTTATGTACTGAATAATGCCCTGCCGTGGCCAGACGAGGCCGCGCGATTTATGATGCTGTGGCTTACGGGTCTGATGGGACCCATTGCCATGCGCCAAGGTGGTATTGTCGCGATTACCTTCCTGCAAGATAGCTTGCCGGCAAAATTGGCCTCGTTGTTGGTGGTGTTGCTGCTTTGTATGTCGATACTGGTGCTGACTGTCGCGGTGAAACTTGGTTATAACCATGTCAACTCAGGCTGGTTGTTCTCCAGTGCCTCGCTGAAAATTCCGCTCCAGCTGATTGGCATGAAAGCCGTCAAGGTAAAGCTGGCGTGGATGTATGCCTCGCTTTTTGTTGGCGTCTGCTTGATGTGGCTGGTGAACCTTGAACTGATCCTGCGCGGTTTGATTAGCATATTCGGTGCTGGTGACGATCTTCGCCCCATTCCTAATCTCAATACTGAAGGAGCTGAATAATGTTATTCTGGTTTCTCCCCCTCTTTCTGATACTTTTAATGATTGGCTTGCCAGTGTTTTTTGCACTGTTGGCCTCGCCTGGTCTACTGCTCTGGATGAACGGGCAGGAGCGCGATATTACGCTTTTGTACCGTAACGTTTATAATGGCATGGATAGTTTCCCGCTCATGGCAATTCCGTTCTTCATGCTCGCGGGCGAGATGATGAATAAAAGTGGCATTACGGAACGGCTCGTCGAGTTCGCTCAGGCCATGATGGGGCATCTACGCGGTGGGTTGGCGCATATCAACGTACTGTCTTCGATGCTGTTTGCGGGATTATCTGGCTCTGCTGTCGCTGATACTTCTGCCTTGGGTTCGATGCTGATTCCCGCGATGGAAAAACAGGGCTATACCCGAAAGTTTGCTGCTGCCATTACCGCCGCCAGTTCTGTTATCGGCCCGATTATTCCGCCTTCTGGCATTATGATTATCTATGCCTACGTCATGGGCGAAAGTGTTGCCGCCCTGTTTCTTGCAGGGATTGTCCCAGGAATTTTGGTTGGGGTAGGCTTGATGGTGATGATCAAGTTGATGGCAGACAAGTATGATTTTCCCGTTGCTTCTCGCCGCTATAGTTGGGGCGAGCGCGGTCAAGCCAGCCTGAAAGCCTTTTTCCCATTGATGACTCCAGTGATTATCCTAGGCGGAATTCTGATGGGCGTCTTCACCCCAACCGAAGCAGCCGCCGTTGCGGTGGCCTATTCCGTCTTCATCGGCTTCTTTGTCATGCGTACGTTGAAAACGAGTGACATGCCTGGAATCCTCAACCGTGCAGCCTTGACCTCAGCCGTTGTGTTGTTGCTGGTGGGTGCTGCCATGGCCTTCAAAACTGTCGTCAGCCTCAGTCATGCCCCAGAAATTTTGGCAAACTTTATCCTGTCCTTAACCGAAAATCCGCTATTGCTGTTGTTCTTGATCAATATCCTGCTGTTCATTGTTGGGATGTTTTTGGATGCAGGGCCTGCGATTATTATTTTAGGGCCGATTT
>JAHDDM010000135.1 GCA_020629355.1 Rhodospirillaceae bacterium | reverse complement strand
GTGTGGTCAGGGTCGGCTTGGTTAAGAAGGTTTTTCATTTCTGCAAGCTGTTCGGATTGCTTGTTGAAGCTGGTTTGCAGGTCTTTGTAGTCGCGGCGTAATTCTGCAATATCGCTCTGAGCAGAAACAACCTCGCTGGCAACGGCTTCGGTGGCCTTGGCATGATCAGAAAAACGTTGGTCATGTTCGCTATGCTGTGCGTTGTCCTTGTTGGCTTTTTGCGCGAAGAGGTTCGTGATGGTCGAAAGCAGAGAGGCTTTATCCGCCTTCGTAAAAGATATTTCGCCTTCGATAGACTCGGACAGCATCGGCAGATCGTCTGCTCCCTCAAAGCCTTTCTCGCGGGCGAATTTCAGCATTTCCGTACCCACGCTGGCAGGGTGATCCGTGATTGCCAAACCCATCATATAGGCCTTACCAGAGTCGCGGAAATTCGGTTGAATTTCGATACTGGTGAAGACCTTCTGGCGTTCGGTGTTGACCAGTTCCACGAGATCATCGGTAGGGTCAATTTCGGCATACAGATGAACAGCATCGCCAACCTTTTCTGCTTTCAAGGCCGTCACATCCCCAAAGGCGGGAAATTCGCCACGGGCGCGGAATCCTATGATATGCTCGCAGTTAATCCGTGCGGTGTACAGCCCCATGTCGTAACTATCGGCGGCTTCGCTCAGCCATTCGGGTTTGATCATCCTCCCGTCCACGGTTAGACCGCTTTCGGCGACTTTGAAAAATTTCTTCTGGTTGAATTTGTGCGTTGTCGTGGTGTGTTTGTGCATTGGATGCGTTCCCTGTATCGATTGCGTGACAGGGTAAATTGTTACGTCATGAAGGCCGCAATGCAAGGTTGCGAAGTGTAAATAAGGCCTTATTTACACTTTTGGTCGGGAGTGAATGAAAAACGGCTGGTATTCTGTGCCGATAAAACACACAGGAGACAGCTTATGACCCAACAGACAAAGCCTAAAGAGACGCACCAAGCCCGCACTCTGTATTTTCAGGGTTTTCGGGTTGCAGAAATCGCGCGGAAACTCAAGGTTGCGTATAATACAGTCGCAAGCTGGAAACGGCGCGAGGCTTGGGATGCCACCCCGCATATCCATCGTGTCGATATGGCGATTGAAACCCGCCTTGCTCTGCTGGTTGCCAAACCCGAAAAGACCAAAGGCGATTTTACCGAGATGGAAGCCCTGAGTAACCTGATGCTGAAAACCGCGCGGGTGAAAAAAATTGATGCGGGGGAAGAGAGTCCAAAATCACCAAAAGAAAAGAAGACCAAAGGCAAAAAGAATACCCTCACCGAAGAACAGGTGCAGCAGCTTGTCGATGCCTTCGAGTCCAGTATCTATCCCTACCAGCGCGAATGGTTCGAGGCCAAAACCCACAAGACCCGCTTTATCCTCAAAAGCCGTCAAATTGGCGCGACATGGTATTTTGCTCGCGAGGCCTTGATCGATGCCATAACGAACCTTGATCAGGACGGCAAAGGCGCACACCAGATTTTTCTCTCGGCCTCGAAGAACCAAGCCCAAATTTTCAAAAGGTACATTATCGAATTTTGTCGCGTGGTCACAGGTGTTGAATTGACAGGCGGCGATATGATCCCATTATGGAACGGTGCAGAGCTTCGCTTTCTTGGCACAAATTACCACACCGCACAGGGCTATTCGGGCAATGTCTATGTCGATGAAAGTTTCTGGATACGCGGCTTTGACGACTTGAACACCGTGGCCAGTGCCATGGCGACACATAAGAAATGGCGTATCACCTATTTCAGTACGCCTTCGGTGCTGAACCATCCCGCCTATGGTCTCTGGAGCGGAGACGAGTTCAACATAGGCAGACACAAAGACGAGCGCATCGAGATTGATTTATCTCATGCCGCCCTGAAAGACGGGGTGTTCTGTGCCGATAAAATCTGGCGGCAGATTGTCACCATCGAAGACGCGGAGCGCAAAGGTTGCGAGCTGTTCGATATCGAGAACCTCCGCTTTCGGTATTCCAAAGACAAATTCAATATGCTGTTTATGTGTGCATTTATCGATGACAGCCAGAGCGTCTTCAAGTTCGAGGAACTGCAAGCCTGTACTGTAGACTCTGCCCTCGCATGGGCGGACTTCAAGCCGCATTTGCGTAAACCATTAGGCACTCTGCCTGTTTGGGTCGGCTTTGACCCGTCACGAGACGGCGACACCTCAAGCGTGGTCATTGTCGCACCGCCCACGGTAACAGGCGGCAAGTTCCGTATTGTCAAAATACTGTCTTGGAAAGGTATGGACTTTGCCACCCAAGCCGAGAAAATCCGCGAGATCACCAAAACCTTCCATGTCGTGCATCTGGCAGTGGATGCCTCTGGTTTGGGGCTTGGGGTCTATGAATTGATCAAGACCTTCTATCCCGCCGCAAAGAAAATGATGTATTCTGTCGAACTCAAGACGCGGCTGGTGCTGATTGCCAAGCAGATTATCGAGAACCGCCGTCTGGAATTTGACGCAGGGCGCAAAGACCTGATTGCCGCCATGATGACTATTCGCCCCTCTGCCAGCAGTAGCGGCAAACACATCACCTATCAATCCAACCGCAGCAAAGACACAGGCCACGCCGATCAAGCATGGGCGTTGCTCAACGCCCTCGAAAAAGAGGGCATTGGCTTTGCCGAGGACTTAGGCACACAGAAAAATAATGGCTTTACGGAGATATTTTAATGACAGCATCCAACACAAAACCCGCAAAAACTGTGGCCTTTACCTTTGGCGAGCCAGATTCAGTATTAGGTGGGCGTGACATTATGGGCTATCTGCATTCATGGTGGAACGGCGAATACTACAGCCCACCCATCAGCATGAACGGACTGGCAAAAACCCTGAATGCCAACCCGCACCACGCCAGCGCGATTGAATGCAAGCGGAATATCCTCGCAAGCTGCTTTATCCCCAGCAAGTACCTCTCTGCTGATGATTTTTTGAAGCTGGCGCAAGACTATATGGTGTTCGGAAATTGCTACCTTGAGCGCATCAATGATAGAGCAGGGCGTATTCTAAAACTGAAACACTCCCCTGCAAAATTCACCGTGAGAACCCAAACGGGCTATGCTTTTTTGAAGCAAGGCTGTGAATTGCATCACTTTCAGGATAACCATGTCTGGCATAGTATGAACCCCGACATCAATCAGGAATATTACGGTATCCCAAGCTATATGCCCGCCCTGCAAAGCGTGTTCCTGAACGAGTCCGCTACGCTATTTCGGCGGCGGTATTACGAAAATGGCAGCCATGCGGGATTCATTCTTTATATCAATGATGCCGCACAAACCGAAGCCGACATCGAAAATATCCGCAATTCCTTGATGGAAAGCAAAGGAGTCGGCAATTTCAAAAACCTGTTTATGTACGCACCAGACGGCAAAAAAGACGGGGTGCAGCTTATTCCGATATCTGAAGTCGCCGCCAAGGACGAGTTCCTCGATATTAAAAACGTCACCCGCGATGATATTCTCGCCGCCCACCGCGTCCCGCCTGTGATCATGGGCATCATGCCGAATAATGTTGGCGGCTTTGGCTCAGTCGAGGCCGCTAGCAAGGTCTTCGCCAGAAACGAAATCATGCCGCTACAATCGCGGTTCACCGCCATCAATGACTGGGCAGGGGTTAATGCCGTCAGCTTCAATCACTACGAAATAGACGTTGCAGACGCGGGGGTAAGGGTGTTGTAGGGTTAATCTCCATAATATCTTTTAGCTCTAGTAGCTTTATCTCTAGCAGCCTTGGCTTTAGCCTTAGCCTCAGAAGCCTCAAGTTTAGCTCCAGCAATCTTAAGGTCTCTCTTGCGAAGGTTATCTTTCATAATCTCACTCATTGTGTAAGTTAAAAAGTGATTACCCCATATAGAAGATCTCTTATTAGACTTTAATTTAGCCTCCTGAAAATGAGCCTTAGCAATAGCCTCAAGATTAACTTCGATGTTAAATTTTGTTCTAGCCTCCTCAACAGCTTTGACCGTAGCCTCATCCCTAGCAGTAATCGCCTCATCCTTTAATTTTAGCAGCTTTTTTGTTTCTGGATCAGTATCAGCAAGTATTTCTATTTTAGCATTTAAGTATTCGCTGCTGGAAACATTGGGGAAAGGCTTTTTGATCTTCTTAATCTTAGAAAAAATCTTGTTCAAGACTGGTACAGCTAACTTCACACTTGCTGAGATTAATGATGCTCCTGTAGGGTCTAGTGCTGATAACAACACTAGGCCACCGGCTTTAGTCAAAGCCAAAATCCCATCATGCTTGAAAGCAGAAAACAGATCATCAATCTGTTCTCCCGATATACGCGATAACGCCCTATCAATATGCTTGCCTAGTGCTTGATTGACTGTTGTCGGTTCTGCATCTAGTAGTTTTATCAGCTCAAGCAAGGTGTTCTGGTTATTCTGAATGACCTTTTGGGTTTCCGTGTCTTCAACAAATAGTTCTTTGAGCCTGTCATATTCTTTGTGAAGG
>JAHDDM010000134.1 GCA_020629355.1 Rhodospirillaceae bacterium | reverse complement strand
GTGCTTTAGCCGAGGAGTTACGCGCGATAACTCTGGCGACAGACCGCGACCCGACAGTCGAATTGATGCTGATCATGACCGCCAGAGCTGCCCATATTGCTGAAACTGTACGCCCTGCCCTTGAGCGCGGGGATTGGGTTTTATGTGATCGTTTCAAAGACAGCACTCTGGCCTATCAGGGCTTTGGCAATCAACAGAGCTTGGCGCACATCCATCAGCTTCAAGCGATTGTTTCAGAAGGGATTGCGCCAGATATAACCATACTGCTAGATATCCCCTACGATACAGTTCAAAAGCGCAAGGCGGCTGCAAGTGATGCAATTGAATCCCGCGACATTGCCTATCAACAGCGTGTCTATCAGGGCTTTCGAGACCTCGCTACAGAAAATCCTGAACAGTATCTCGTTTTGGATGCTGAACGAAGCATTACAGAAATACACCATGATATTGTGCAGAGCCTTACCGAAAGATTCGAGAATTTGTAAATGGAACTTTATCTCGAAAAAATCATCGGACATGAGACCAGCCAGAAAAAAGCCCGCGCACATTTTGCCAAGGCAGGGCATCATACCTTGATGCTCGAAGGCCCGAAAGGTATTGGGAAGTCAAGCTTTGCAGGTCAACTTGCCAATACTCTTCTGACAGGAAACACCCAAGGTCAAATTTTGCCTGATCCGAAACATCCAAGCACACGGCTATTGATGAATGGTGGGCATCCAGATTTTTTACTGATTGAGGCAACACAATTTGGCTTGAAATCGGGGCAAATTCCCGCAGAAGCTCTGGAGCATATTCACCGTTTTGCTCAACGGCAGGGTACTTCAAGCCACCGCATTGTTTTGATCGATGCACTGGATGATTGTGTTTCAAGCCTGAGCCATGGGCTGCTGAAACTTCTTGAAGAGCCACCAGAAGGTGTCGTGTTTATCCTTATTGTTCATCAAATCGGGCGTATCCTCGATACCATTCGCTCAAGGGCCTTGCGGATCAGTTTTTCTCCGCTTACCGAAGGCGAAATGCGTACATGTCTGGAAAACTTGCCTTTGGGTGAAAATCCGCCAGAGCTTGAAACCCTTATTGCCCTAAGCGGTGGCGCGCCAGGACGCGCGGTCACTCTGCTTGAGGCAGACATTGATGGTTTACTGGAAAAATGCAGCGATTATCTCAACGACAGCACCCCAAACGGCAATAGCGCACGCGCGCTATTGCAGTATATCTGTCAAAAAAAGTACAACCATTTTTCCGCCTGGAAACATATCCATCTCTGGCTATGCCAACAGATTTTACGCCAAAATATCTCAGCTCACATACAATCGCCCATAAAATCGGCTAAAGGGATATTTGCAGCCTTTCACAACAATATCAGAGGTGATACTCTTCTACAGGAAATGCAGGAGACTTTAGCCCTGTTGCATAAAATTCAACAACCACCAGCCTATCTTGATGCTGAACAAACACTGCAAAGTATTCTATTACGCTGGCACAGCCTCATTCATCAATCCTAAAACTGAACAGCACCCATGACACGCCCAAGTTTCTTTATCACCACACCAATATATTACGTCAATGCTGCTCCCCATATTGGCCATGCCTATTCTGGCTTGGCTTGTGATGTTCTGGCGCGTTTCAAGCGTCTTGATGGTTATGATGTGCATTTTTTAACGGGCACGGATGAACACGGTCAAAAAGTCGAGACCGCAGCACGCAATCGCGCGGTTGATACCCGTGCCTATTGTGATCAGGTCAGTGCGAATTTTCGGGAGCTGGCGCAAGTAATGAATCTGTCGAATGATGATTTCATTCGCACCACAGAACAACGACATTATGATAGCTGCCAAGCCTTGTGGCGTGCGCTTGATTCCGCAGGACAAATTTACCGCAACAGTTACAATGGCTGGTATTCGGTTTCGGATGAGGCCTATTATGACACCGAGGAAATTCAGGATGACGGCAATGGCGGTAAAGTCGCCCCTACGGGTTCAGCCGTGGAATGGATTGAAGAGCCGAGTTATTTCTTCCGTCTGAGCGACTGGCAACAACCTTTATTGGACTTCTACGCCGCCCACCCCGATTTTATCCAGCCTGCCAGCCGCCGTAACGAGATTTTACGTTTTGTCGAATCAGGCCTACAGGATTTAAGTATCTCACGAACAAAATTCAGCTGGGGTATTCCCGTACCCGATGATCCAGACCATGTCATGTATGTCTGGCTTGATGCCCTAACCAATTATATCACGGCCCTTGGCTATCCCAATACCGAAGACCCTCGCTATCAGAAATTCTGGCCGGCCAACGTTCATGTGATCGGCAAGGAAATATCACGCTTCCATGCGGTATATTGGCCTGCAATGTTAATGGCAGCAAAGCTTCCTCTGCCTGCAAAAGTCTATGCCCATGGCCTGTTGATGCGGGATGGGCGTAAAATGTCGAAATCCATTGGCAATGTCGTGACCGCACAAGAGATGATCGGACAGATTGGCCTTGATGCCTTGCGATATTTCTTGATGCGTGAAGTGCCCTTTGGACAGGATGGGGTCTATTCGGATCAAACCCTGTACGCGCGTTTGAATAGCGACCTTGCCAACGATTTAGGCAATCTTGCCCAACGGACATTAAGCTTTGTTGCGAAACATTGCAGCGCTCAAGTGCCTGCCAGCAGCGGATTTCAAGACGAAGATAGCGCAATATTGCGCCGCGCGGCTGGTCTGTTGGATAATGTCCGAACATTGATGGATGAAATGGCCTATCATCGCGCCCTAACGGAAATTATGGCACTGGCTTCCGAAGCCAACCGATATATTGATGCCATGGCACCTTGGACTTTACGCAAAACCGATACCGATAGAATGCAGACTGTCCTATATGTCATTATGGAAGTCCTCCGCGCCATTGCCTTGTTGTTACAGCCGTTCATGCCAGATGCCATGAGCCGAATGCTGGATCAGCTTGGCGTCTCATCTGAAAAGAGAACCTTTGCCGATTACGACAGCAAACTCGACAGCGGAAACACTCTCCCCGCACCAGAACCGATTTTCCCACGTCTGACACCGCCAGAGGAATAATTCTGGATGCCTCTATTTACCTAAGACTTCGATGCAGATAGGATTAAAGCGTGAAATTGAGTACCGGAACATATTCAAATATTTGAGGATGCGAAATGAACGATTTGAGCCTAGATGCGCGAAAGATAGGTAAAGAGAGGTATCCATGCTGGTAGACAGTCATTGTCATTTAGATTACATGGAACGCCGTGGTCAGGACGTTGCGGCTATTGTGCAACAGGCTGAAAACGCTGGCGTAACAAGACTATTGACGGTGGCCACCACCCTTGCGGGCGAGGAAACCTTGCGCGGTTATTGCGATACATTTCCCCATGTCTATCGTTCCGTGGGGGTGCATCCCTGCCACGCCCATGAAGAACCCAACACGACAGCAGAAAAACTCATTGCCCTGTCCAAGCAAGACAAGGTCATTGCTTTAGGCGAATGCGGTGTCGATTATTTTCACGATAGCAGCCAGAAGGATACCCAACATCAGGTATTCCACGAGCACCTGAAGGCCGCTCAAGAAACAGACCTGCCGTTGATCATCCATACCCGCGATGCCGATAATGATACCATCAGTATCATGCAGGAAGCCTTTCGTGAGAAGCCTTTTCGCGGTGTTTTTCATTGCTATATCGGCTCTGAGGCTATCTTGACGGCGGCACAGGAAATGGATTTCTATATTTCCGTGACGGGAATCCTAACCTATGGCAAGTCTGGTGACTTACGCCAGCAAATGGCAAAAATTGACCCGAAACGCTTAATGGTGGAAACGGACGCGCCTTTTCTTGCGCCAAAACCCCACCGTGGCAAGCCATGCACACCAGCAATGGTTCGCCACACCGCAGAATTTCTCGCAGAACTTTTAGGCATTGATTTTGGGGTATTATCTCAGCAAACAACCGAAAATTTCCTCCGCCTGTTCAACCGAGCAACCAGCCAATGAACGCGCGTGTCCATATTCTAGGATGCGGCACATCTGGCGGCGTACCACAGCTTCATGCTGGCTGGGGCAAATGTGACCCCCAAGAACCGAAAAACCGCCGTTCGCGCTGCTCTTTGCTGATCGAATATCAAGGTCAAAGTCTTTTGGTCGACACCACGCCAGAATGTCGTGTTCAGCTTGAAAATCACGACATTACGAAAATCTCAGCCCTGCTCTATACCCATACCCACGCTGATCATTGCCACGGCATAGACGAAACGCGCTGGATTTGCCAGGCTAGGAATGCCGCTTTAGAAACCTTCAGTTTCGCAATGTTCCTTGATGATCTAAAACATCGTTTTCCTTACGCTTGGTTGCCCCTGAAAAAAGATGCCAAAGGCTATTATAAGCCCGTGCTTGTACCGAATATTGTCACGCCGATTCAACCTTTTGAATGTCTGGGCATGACCCTATTGCCCTTTGCTCTGGATCATGGGTTTTCTGAGGTATTGGGCTTTCGAATCG
>JAHDDM010000133.1 GCA_020629355.1 Rhodospirillaceae bacterium | reverse complement strand
TCGAGCGAGCCAATGACGGTTACCCCAAGAATCGCGAGCCAAAACAGATGCGAAGGCCCAAAGGCCAATGCCCATTTTGCCAATACGGGTGTTAGGAAAATCAGCAGGAGAACCCCAATGACCCCGCCAACTCCAGAGGATAAGAACGACAGGTGCATGGCACGCGCGCCTTCGCCTTTTTTCGCCATGGCATTGCCATCCAGCGCGGTGGCGATATTCGCTGGCGCGCCAGGAATTTTCAGGAGAATAGCGCTCACCGCGCCGCCAGCCACCGTCGAGGTATAGGCCGCGCCCAACAGGATTAACCCCTGTGTTGGACTGAGGTGAAAGGTGAACGGAATCAATAAGGCCACCGCCATGGTAGGCGACAGCCCTGGGGTTGCGCCAAGAATTAGGCCGCCAATAGTGCCACCTAATAGAAGCAGAAAGGAAAGCGGCTCAAAAACACCGCCAAAATAACTGAGAAACTCCATGATTTTTTGATGCTACCCCATAAATGAAACGAATCTCTTGCGCCGTAAGATAAAGCATGAAAAAATAAATGTAAACGTTTTCATTGATTTTTTTTAATGATATTTGGCAAGAAGAGATTCTAGCATAATGAACGATACTGTATCTTGTGACAAAGTTGCCGAAGCCCCTTCGGGCGCAGGTAAGGGCGAGCAAGGCGAAGCCGATTCCGTCCGCCGTGCGCGACAAGAAGCCCCCAGCATTCTTGATGTGGCTGATTCTGCTCAGGTTTCGGCAGCGACTGTGTCGCGGTATTTCAATGATCCCAAGATTGTCCGCAGCGCAACCCGCGCCCGCATTGCAGCAGCAGCACAGAAGCTTGGGTATATCCGTAACCGCAATGCGGGTAGTTTGCATACGCGCTTTTCTGGAACATTTGGCCTTGTTGTGCCGACCATGGACAATGCGATTTTTGCGGAAATGATTGAGGCGTTCTCGAATCAGCTGCAAAGCCACGAGCGCACTTTGTTGATTGCCAGTCATGGTTATGACTTGGGTCTTGAGGCCAGTATTGTCCGTTCGTTGCTTGAGCGCAGGATTGATGGGATTGCGTTGATTGGCCTCGACCATGATGCGGTGACGATGAATTTATTAGACAAACGCCAAGTTCCTGTTGTGACGGTGTGGAATTATCACCCTGATGCGGTATTTTCTTGTGTTGGCGTGGACAACCGTCAGGTTGGGCGGAGCATTGCGCAACATCTGGTGGATTTAGGCCATCGCGAGATTGCCTTGCTGTTTCCTGATGTTGATACGAACGATCGGGCGCGAGACCGCCTTGCTGGTGTTGAAGATATTTTAGGCCAGCATGGCTGTACTTGGCAGCGGTATGCTTGTCCTTATGAGGTGGCACGCTCCAAAGCACTGAGTCGCGAAATTTTGCAAGATGCGCACTATACGGCGATGATAGGCGGTAATGATGTGATTGCCCAAGGCGCGATTTATGGCGCGCAAAGTTTAGGAATTTCTGTGCCTGAATCGTTATCCATTGTGGGTATCGGAGATTTTCGTAGTTCAGGCCAGATGGAACCGTCACTGACGACAGTGCGTCTTCCAGCAAAACGGATCGGGGTACAGGCTGCTGAAATACTCTTGAGCCTCAGTCAGAACGATGAGGCTACAGATATACGGCAGTTTCTCAAGCCAGAACTGCTGATTCGCGCCTCAAGCGGGGCATGTCGTTTTTGATTTTTAGAGCCTGTCCGAATTAGGCTATATTTCTTTATCGCTCGCGCCCATCGGCCTAAGCTCCGCTTCGACTCGCGCGTTTCCGTTCGTGCGGACAAAGATGAACTTTGCGTAAACGGAGTGATTTTGGCGTGACCTCAAGCAGCTCGTCTTCGTTAATATAGGCCATCATTTCTTCCAGACTCATCTGGCGCGGTGGGGTCAAGGTCACGGCATCATCGGTACCAGAAGCGCGGACATTAGAGAGCTTTTTGCCTTTAAGCACGTTGATTTCCAAGTCATTATCGCGGTTATGTTCTCCGACAATCATCCCTTGGTACACAGGTGTTTGGTGGCCGATAAACATCACGCCACGGTCTTGCAGATTAAAAATTGCATAGGCAACAGCTGTGCCTGTTTCGGTAGAGATTAACGCACCATTGCGGCGCTCTGGAACATTGCCCTTGTGGGGGGCGTAGCCATGGAACAGGCGGTTGAGGACGCCTGTGCCGCGCGTTTGGGTGAGAAAGCGACTTTGATACCCGATCAAGCCACGCGAGGGAGCAAGAAAGGTAATGCGGGTCTTCCCCGCGCCGCTTGGGCGCATATCCTGCATTTCGGCCTTGCGGCGGTTCATGGAATCGATCACGCCGCTTGAGAATTCTTCATCGACATCGATAATGACCTCTTCGATAGGCTCTAAGCGTTGACCGTCTTCGTTGCGATACAGGACTTTCGGCCGTGAGACACTCAACTCGAAGCCCTCGCGGCGCATGGTCTCGATCAAGACCCCTAGCTGTAACTCTCCGCGCCCCCCAATTTCAAATGCATCTTTTTGATCACCTTCGCTAAAGGTAATGGCAACATTGGTTTCCGCCTCTGCCAGTAGACGCTGGCGGATCATTGTCGAGGTCACTTTTGTGCCTTCCTTGCCAGCAAAAGGCGCATCATTCACACTGATGGTCACCGCCATGGTGGGCGGATCAATCGGGGTTGAAGCCAAAGGCGAGGTTTCTTCGGGCGCGCAGATGGTATCGGCAACCGAAGCATCCGTAAGACCCGCAATGCAGATAATATCGCCAGCATGAACGGCATTGACGGGAACGCGCTTTGCGCCCTCAAAGGTGAACAGTTTTGTTAGCCGTCCGCGTTCCACGATCTCTCCAGCAAGAGTAATGGCTTTCACTGCATCATTGACCTTTGCCGCGCCGTGGGTGACGCGTCCAGTGAGGCAGCGCCCCAAAAACGGATCAGCATCCAGCAGAGTGGCTAACATGGCAAAAGGCTTTGTGGTATCGGTCTCAGGCTCTGGTACATGTTCAAGAATCAAGTCCAGCAAAGGATGCAGATTCTCGCGCGCGTCATTGAGGTTCTCGACACACCAGCCGCTTCGACCAGAAGCATACAGAATCGGAAAATCCAGCTGCTCATCATTGGCTTCCAGCGCGACAAACAGATCAAAGACCTCATCGACAACTTCTTCACCACGGCTATCGGCACGATCAATTTTATTGATGATCACAATCGGGCGTAAGCCTTGTTTCAGGGCTTTGCCCAAGACAAATTTTGTTTGTGGCATCGGGCCTTCGGCGGCATCGGTGAGCAAAATTACCCCATCTGCCATGTGTAAGACGCGCTCGACCTCGCCGCCGAAATCCGCGTGACCAGGAGTATCGATAATATTGATCCGAACATCCTTCCAGGTGATCGAGGTAGGCTTTGCCAGAATCGTAATACCGCGTTCTTTTTCCAGATCACCAGAGTCCATCAATCGTTCGGAGACCTGCTGGTTGTCGCGAAACATGCCGCTTTGGCGCATCAGGGCATCGATAAGAGTCGTTTTACCATGATCAACATGGGCGATAATCGCAATATTGCGCAGAGTCGGCTTTAGAGTCGGCTTCAGAGTCGGCATGAGTATTTTTCCGAGATTGACAAAGGAGAGACTGCCTCATACTCTGAACATCGTGAAAAGTCTAACCTTAAAGAAAGTAGCATAATGACAGATTACGACTCCCAAAACATTCTGGCCAAGATTCTACGCGGGGAAATTCCGTGCGATACCGTTCTTGAAGACGAATACACCCTTGCTATTCGTGATATTGCCCCGAAAGCCCCAAGCCATGTTCTGGTGATTCCGAAGGGTGCGTATCGGACATACGATGATTTTATTGCACAAGCCTCTGATGCGGAAATTCTGGCTTTTCAACGCGCCATTGCGGCGGTAGTTGCCTGTGAGGGGCTCGCAGCAGGGGGCTATAGGCTGGTGATGAACAATGGCACGAATGGCGGACAGGAAATTCCGCACCTACATTGCCATATTTTGGGTGGTGCGAAATTACAAGTGACAATGAATTGAAGAGAACCTTTGAAACCAGAATTTGAACACAGCAGAGGTTTCGCGACTTATAATAGTTGCAATTTTTATGGGTGTTGAGTTATATTGATCATGCTACTGAATATTCAGGAATTTTCTTGTGAGTCGCAAAGAAAAGTTGATCAAGCGTCTGTGTTCTCGCCCCAAGGACGAGCTTCAGCGTTTGTTGGAAAGCCAGGGTTATAGTCTTACTAAGCAAGGTAAAACGGGCGGATCACGGCGGCGGTTTGTCCATTTAACAGCAGCGCCAATCACGCTGCATAAGCCACATCCTAGTAATGTCATTAAGATGTATATTATTGACGATGTGATACATTTGCTCAAGCAGGAGGATTTGATATGAACAGCATGCTGAAGCACAAAGGCTATTTTGGTTCGGTGCATTATAGTCAGGAAGATCGCGTTTTTCACGGTAAAGTCGAGTTTATTCGCGCTCTGATTAGCTATGAAGGCGTTGATGTGGACGGGCTTGAAGCGGCGTTTCAAGCG
>JAHDDM010000132.1 GCA_020629355.1 Rhodospirillaceae bacterium | reverse complement strand
GGATGCAGAAATATCCCCTTCTGTCTTGCGGCGTATCCTGATTTTCTCGCGGAATTTGCTTGCGATTCTTGGAGTTCTCGTTTTGGCACTTATTGCTATCGGCTATGGTTTCTATACCTATTATGTCGATTATCGTCCATTCGATTATGCCAATATTGGATTGGCGCGGTCTCATGGCGATTTTAACCATGAATATAGCGTTCAAGTTTCAGAAAGGCGGCATTTTATCATCGAGCAAGCAAACATTGCACTGTACAGCCATGACGAAAGCAATATTCTGCTGCGTTGCGCTGGGTCTTTAGAAAACCCTAAAGAACTGAATATAAAACAAAATGCTTGCTTGATATTCGTGCCGAAACAATCTTTCTCGCTTGAGGCTGAACAGGTAACCATTACCTTGATCACCCCTGAAAATGATTGGGATATTCGCATCAAACACGCGACTTTATTCCTACATCAAGGGACAAACAGCTATCGCATTATTCAGGAATACGAGCAAACTAGCGGCGCCCCTTACACAAGCGATGAGAATGCTGAAACAACCTTAAAAATCAAAGCGTTTCAGGCTATGACAAAAGTCTATCAACCAGACTGAGCCTCAAGCGCCTGTTTTGCCGTCACCAGCGAAATTTTTGCCTGCCGCACAAGAGTAATCTGATCAAGGCTGTAGATCAAGGCTTGTGCGGCAGCGTAGGAACGCGGCATACGCGCAAGCCAATAACGAATGATGGGTTCTGGTAAAGTAAAGTGTTGATCAGCAGCAAGCTTCAGCAATATCTGCCTAAGCAGGTGATCATCGGGTTCTTGAATTTCTGCACATTGAAAGAGGCCGTTGATCCGCGAGATAAAATCAGGCAGTTGATGCTCTGCTTGCCAGAATGCAGGTACAGTGCGCGAGAACAACACTATCCTGCCCTGCCCCGCTAACCGTAGCTGATTGATACAATGCACCAGTTTTTCCTGTCCATCATGATCATCGACAACTTCTTCAAGCTGGTCTATCACAAGATTTGTTTGGCATTCCATACTATCGAATGTCTTCGGGTTCTGTACTGGACAGAAAAGTTGTTGAGCAATAACGCGCGCAAGATGGCTTTTACCACATCCAGTAGAACCGTGGATAAGCAACAAAGCCAAAGGTTGCTGCAAGCCTGTTTGCAGCAATCGCACAGCAGCAATATTCGATTCACCAACATGAAAATTATGTTGATCGAAATGATGCTCAAAAGATAGCGGCAAAAGACCTTGGTCAGTCATGGTCTTCGTAAAAATTACTGCTTTGATACTGCTCGAACATAAAGCGGACAATAACGCCCAAAATTGCCAGCACTGGAATGGCAAATAAAAGTCCAGCAAAACCAAAAAGATTACCCCCTGCCAACAGACCGAAGATAATCCAGACAGGATGCAGCTGGATGCTCTCGCCAATGAGTTTCGGGGTCAAAAAGCTACTTTCGATGACTTGACCCGCAAAGAAAATACTGGCGACAATCACTGGCTGAGGCCAGAGGCCAAAATGCACCAGAGCCAAAATTTCAGCGACTGCAAAGCCAATGACCATGCCGACATAAGGAATAAACGACAGCACGCCAGTAAAGAAGCCGATTAGAAAACCAAAAGGCAGTCCCATCAAGGCAAGACCCGTGCCATAAAACAGGCCAAGGAAAGCCATGACCAGAATTTGACCACGGAAGAAGCCACTTAAAGCATAACCACAACGCAATCCCAAGACCTGTGCAGAAGCGACTTTTGAGCGCGGCAAGACATCCCTGACCTGCATCACCAGACGATCCCAATCGCGCAAGAGATAAAACAGGATAAACGGGATCAGAAGCATGATGGACAGGCTGTTGCTGATAGCACCAATGCGGCTGCTAAAGGCACGGAGAATAACCGTGGTATCCTGGAATATTGCACTGCCTAGTTTCTGTAAAGCCATGCGAACTTCGGCCATCAATTTCTGCTGAACATCGGCGGGGTTTTCGATATTCAGCATGGACATCAGCCACTCCAGGCTGGCTGAAGGCTGGCTGAGATAGGAATCCAATGTCTTTTGCAACCACACCAAAGCATCGGGCATCGCCTTTGCCAAAGCAATCGCCTGTGACACAATCAGGGGAACGAGGAATGTGAATAGCGCCAGAAACAGGACTATGGCAACAGCGCAGACAAGAAAGGCCGCAAGATTTCTTCCAAGACCATGTTTTTCAAGCATATCCACCAAAGGATCAAGCATGTAGGCCAGCACCAGACACACAATAAACGGTGTTAATGTACTCCCCAAGGCATAGACTAATCCGCCTAAGCCTGCGAGTACCACCAACCAGAATATTCGGCGTTCAGTCATTATCTACGATCCAGTATCAAGCGTTCTTGAGCAATATCCAGCTCTGTTTCTGACTGAGTATCACGAATCTGTAGACCGTGTGCAGCCAGCTGCATATTAAAATTTTCTTCGCTGCCCCGATAGACGAGCTTGAGGAATACCCGCCTTGGGGAAATTTCCTGTATTTGCACCGATTCAATTACCTGTATCTCTTCTAATGCAGAACGTAGTGCAATCGTATGTGGCTGGTTATTGCTGATCAAGGCAAGTTCAAGTTCTGCTATTTGATTCATATCCCCAACCTGTGCAAACACATGCTTGCGCCATTGTTGATCAACCTGCTGCTGCATCCATTGCATCGCTGGTTTCCAGTCTATCACACCATCTTCCACGGTTAGACTAAATCGCCTATTCAGGTTCAGTGGGGGCATATCTTCTTTTGAAGAAGATGAAATCACCATACGAATCGGCAATGTTTCTTGCTGTAGCCAATCGGACTCGGGATGGAAAAACTCCGTCCGCACGCGATAGATACTGCCATTTTCTGCATGGTCTACTTTGTGATGAACGTCCGAATGATCAAGAAGGGTAAAGGGCACAAAAGCAAAAACCTTATCCTGTTGCTCCAGATAGCTCTGCCATGCACGGTACAAAATATCATCGCCCAAAACCGTATAGTCAATACCCAAAATGCGCTTGTCAGGGATTAAGCGCGCGGGTGGTGCTTGCCCCTCAATGAACGAGATTCCAAACCGCCTAAGATACCGCCGCACCTGTTGCGGGTCAAACTGCACAATCAGCTCTGCCGTGTATCGATCCCCACCAAAGGCTTCTTGATGGATACGGTTACCTAAAGACATGGCCTCTATTTCGGAATCCTTCGGCAGAAGGACAGTTTCGCCTCCCAGCGCCATACGCACCAACAAAGACCGCATGGCCTGTCTTTTTGCAGCCAAAATGCCGCGCTCTTTTGCCGCAACTAAATCATCACCCTGCTCGTCAATCGGAATAAAGGAAACAGTGTAAAAATCTACATTGTCTTGCCCATACGCCGCTGGTGCGTACAGGCCACTAAAGACCAAAATAAGCCAGAATATTCTTAACATTGACAGGATAGTCCTCTATCAGTTAAACTCTATTCAAGATATTACATTAAGGACAGCACCATGTCACACAAATTAGCCTATCAAGACGCACCTGAAGACAATCTGAAAACTTGGGCAATGCTGCAAAAGCTAACCATCTGGTGCAGTGTTTTGATTACAGTTACACTACTTGGGTTGTATTTCGCGTTTGTGTATTAAGAACACGCACTATCTCTGCCAAGGGCAAACGCTCCACTGCTGTTGGGAAAATTTTCTCCAGAGAACTCGGCAATCTTCGATCCAGCAGCACAAAGGCTCCTTGGTCTTCGCCGCTTCTGATCAACCTGCCGAAACCTTGCAGTAACCTCTGGCCTAAAATCTCGCGGTTATAGTCATCACCAAAATGTCTCTTGCGGTGACGGTGGATTAAATCTGGCCTTGCCCAAGGCAGTCGATCCATCACCACAAGTCGCAAGGCATTGCCAGGAATATCGACCCCATCACGGAAAGCATCGGTGGCTAAAAGACAGGCGTTTTCCTGTTGACGCATACATTCACTCAGCAGCATATTCCCCGCAGGGTCATCGTGTTGAGAATACAGGGGAATATCCTTATCGTGCAAATTCCGCGCAATCGCATGATAACAGGCCTGAGAACGGTGAATCGCCGTAAACAGACCCAAGCCACCGCCGCCGCTTGCAATAAAACACGCTTGCATGGCGGCATGTACCGAAGCGGCATTATTCACCTCGACATCTGTTGCCACCAATATTCGCGATTGTTGCGCATAATCAAAGGGCGAAATAAAGACCTCTTGGGATGGCAAACTCTCTGGTTCCGAATCGCGCATAAGGTGCGCGACACCCGTGCGACGGTGGGCAAATTGCCAATCTTGATTTTCAGGATTGACTCCAAGACTGGCAGAAGTTAACAGAACAGCCTTCTGTGGTACAGCATACAACCAATTTTGCAAAATCTCTGTTGGGTCGCGAAACACCATTTCAAGCCCAACCTCAAACCTACGCTGTTTTGTTGGCGGTTGCAGATACATGCGCTCGACTACTGCGGGATGATTACCCCCTGCCCCTTCAGACAGATTCTCGTTCGCAGCTTGCGGGTCTTTACCCAACAGACGCGCCAGCAAATATAACCAGCCATGTAATTGCTGCAAGGGATATTCCTCAAGACTGT
>JAHDDM010000131.1 GCA_020629355.1 Rhodospirillaceae bacterium | reverse complement strand
GATAGGTCGAGGCCAAAATCTCGCCCAATTCCCAACCCAATTCACGCGCCAGAGCCGCATAGCTCATCATTTGCAGGAACATCCCTAGTCCCCAAATATTGCACGCACCAAGAAAACCTCTGCCTAAGCCCTGCCAAAAATTTTCGGCCTCACTGCTTTCGCGCATTATTAAATATCAATCAGTAGACGTGCTGGGTCTTCGAGCATTTCCTTGACCCTGACAAGGAAGGTTACAGCTTCGCGACCGTCGATAATTCGATGATCATAGCTAAGCGCGACATACATCATATTGGCAATTTCAATCTTATCACCACGCACCACAGGGCGTTTCTGGATTTTGTGCATCCCTAAGATACCCGTTTGCGGCGGATTGATGATCGGGGTGGAAAGCAACGAGCCAAACACACCGCCATTGGTGATGGTAAATGTCCCACCGCTCATTTCCGAAAGTTCCAGTTTACCGCTCCGTGCCCGCTCGCCAAAATCCGCAATCGACTGTTCGATATGTGCGAAGCTACTCTGATCCGCATCACGAATAATCGGCACCACCAGACCAGAGGGTGATCCCACCGCAATACCAATATCATAATAATTTTTATAGATGATATTGTTGCCATGTACTTCGGCATTAACAGCGGGAAGCTCCTTCAATGCCAGAACACAAGCCTTGACAAAAAAGCTCATAAAACCAAGCTTGACCTTGTGTTTTTTCTCGAACTTTTCCTTGTAGTCCTTGCGTAAGTTCATCAGCGCGTCCATCTCAACCTCGTTAAAGGTGGTCAAAAGCGCTGCCGTATTCTGTGCCTCTTTCAGACGTTGCGCGACACGCTGCCGCAAGCGCGACATCTTGACGACTTCCTCGCGGGAATCAATATTCCGTTCGGCTAACGGTGCTGTCGGTACTGGCGCGCTGGCAGGCGCAGCTGCCAAAGTTGCTGCTGGTTTGTTTTCTAGCGCCTGTTGCACATCACCCTTGGTCACATGGCCTTTTGCACCACTGGGCGTCACGGTTTCAGTATCCAAACCACTGTCCGCCGCTAATTTACGCGCTGCCGGAGTTGTAGCAACAGCACTATCGGCTGCGGGTGCAGCTTTTGGTTCTGGTGCCTCAGCTTGCTTTGCCGTTGCCGTCGCGCCCGCTTCAAATTGGCCTAACACCGCGCCAACCTCAACATCCGCGCCTTCTTCAGCGATAATACTGGCGATAACACCATCAGCAGGAGCGTTGACCTCGATATTGACCTTATCGGTTTCAAGCTCCAGTAATGGCTCATCGGCAGAGACAGCCTCGCCTACAGCCTTCAGCCATTTACTGACCGTGGCTTCAGTGACAGATTCACCCAACGCTGGTACAATAATATCCTGTGCCATTTTTCTGCTCTCCTGATTAAATTTTTTGACCCGTTAATGCTTCATGCACCAAAGCGGCCTGTTGTTGCTTATGCACGCTCATCACGCCCGTTGCCGGTGAGGCTGCACGATCACGCCCCGCATAATGTAAAGTTTTTCCCGCAAGAATTTCCCAAAGCAATGGCGAGATAAATTCCCATGCGCCGTTGTTTTGTGGCTCTTCCTGACACCAGACAATCTCAGCATTGGGAAAACGGGCAATTTCCTCACGCAAGACTTCCTCTGGAAAAGGATACAGCTGCTCAAGGCGCATCAAATATACCTCTTCCAAATTCTCTGCTTCCCGCGCTTCGTAGAGGTCAAAATACACCTTGCCTGAACACAGTACCAGACGGGTGATTTTCTTGTCGGCCACCATCCGTCCCTGCATTTGCCGATCATCGTGCAGAATACGATGGAAGGTTTTGTCGCTGGTAAATTCATCAAGGCGGCTGGTATTCAGCTTATGCCGTAATAAAGACTTTGGCGACATAACAATCAACGGCTTGCGGAAACTTCGGTGTATTTGCCGCCGTAAGGCATGGAAGAAATTCGCGGGTGAAGTGATATTGCAAACCTGCCAGTTATCTTCGGCGGAAAGCTGTAGGTAACGCTCCAGCCGTGCCGAAGAGTGCTCAGGCCCTTGGCCTTCATAACCATGCGGCAACAGCATCACCAGTCCACACATCCGCAACCATTTGGTCTCGGAGGAGGCAATAAATTGATCAATAATCACCTGTGCGCCGTTGGCAAAGTCACCGAATTGCGCCTCCCATATCACCATTGAGCGTGGCTCAGCTGAAGCGTAACCGTACTCAAAGCCCAACAGGCCAAATTCAGACAACGGACTGTCGATGACCTCAATATCTGCCTGCCCCGGACGGATAGAGTTTAATGGCGTAATCGTAGAATAATTCACCTGATCATGCACCACCGCATGACGATGCGAGAACGTACCACGCTCGCAATCTTCACCAGAGAGCCGAATCGGTGTCGATTCACAGAGCAATGTCCCAAAAGCTAGCGCTTCTGCCATGCCCCAATCAATCCCCTCGCCTGTTTCAATCATTTTACGCCGCGCCTTCATCTGGCGCGCAATTTTTGAATGGGCATTAAAATTCGGCGGAATTTCCGAAATATGCTGACCAACTTCTTTTAACAGGCCAATATCCACGCCTGTCTTACCACGGTGTTCCTTGTCTTTTGCCAGCAAACCTTCCCATTTGCCTTCGAGCCAATCCAGCTTCTGTGGGCTGAAATTCTCCGAAGCTGCAAATTCCTGATCAAGCTGGTGCACAAAGGCTGCTATTTTGGCCTCGCCGTCTTCTGCACTCACCGCTGATTCCCGAAGCAGATAATCAAAATACCCGCGCATCACCCTGGGGTGCTTGGCAATGACCTGATACATCTCAGGATTGGTGAACATCGGCTCATCACCTTCATTATGACCGTGGCGGCGATAACACCACATATCAATCACAATATCTTTCTTGAAACGCTGACGATAGGACATCGCGATTTGTGCCACCCGCACACAAGCCTCAGGATCATCACCATTGACGTGGAACACAGGCGCATCAATGGTCTTTGCCATATCAGAGCAATAGGGCGACGAACGCGAATTTGACGGAATAGTGGTAAAGCCAATCTGGTTGTTAATGGCAATATGCACCGTACCACCAGTACGATAGCCAGTTAATTGCGACAGTAAAAAGGTTTCCGCGACAATCCCTTGCCCAATAAAGGCAGCATCGCCATGCAGTAGCAGCCCCATGACTTGAGTACGCTCAATATCTTGAATTTGCCGTTGTTTTGCCCGCACCTTACCCAAAACTACGGTATTGACACATTCCAGATGACTCGGATTCGGCACCAGTGACAGGTGCATCTGCCGTCCAGCAATTTCACGATCTGAGGAAACCCCAAGGTGATACTTGACATCACCGCTACTATTGACCTCGTTTGATTGCGCAAACTTTCCTTTGAATTCAGCAAAAATCGCCTCGTAAGGTTTGCCCATGACATTAGCCAGAACATTCAACCGCCCACGGTGCGCCATGCCAATGGCAACCTCTTGCAGCCCTTGTTCTGCACCCGTCTTCAGTAAGGCTTCGATCATCGGGATCAGCGATTCACCCCCATCAAGACCAAAACGCTTCGTGCCAGCAAACTTTTTATCCAAATAGGTTTCAAAGCCTTCGGCCTGAATAAGCTGCTCAAAAGTCTCCATGCGTTCAAAAGTACTGAGCGGTTGATGCGCCAAGCCAGATTCAAAGCGTTCCTGCAACCAGCGTTTTTCATCGGCATTTTGAATATGTTGGTATTCCAGACCTATTTTACCGCAATAAATTCGCCGGCAAGTATCGACTATCTCACGCAAAGTCGCGGATTCAAGACCTAGATAATAGTTGATAAATATTGTCTTATCGAGGTCTGCCTCACTAAATCCAAAGCTTTCGATACTCAAGTCCGGTATCTGGCGCGTTTTCTGCTCCAGATGCAATGGATCAAGGTCTGCTTCACGATGACCAATGGTCCGATAGGCTCTGATCAACATAATTGCCTTGATCGAATCTAGCGAAGAAACACCCGAACCCGCCTGCGCTCCGCCAGCATTCTCTGCCAGCATCGAGACCAGATTGCCTAAAGAAAGCTCCTCAAAATCCTTACCATCAGTCAAAAAGTCCGAAAGCGATTGTCCGCCATTGTTCTTGCCTGCAACTGCTGACTTGCCCACCACACCACCGTCTCGATTGCTCCAGCTCGCACCGCGTCGATCACCAGAAAAGTCCGTGGCGTCCTCGTTCAGTTCTGCGAAATACTTTTGCCATTCTTCGCTGACCAATCCAGGGTCACGAATATAACGCTCAAGCATTTCGGCAACATAGGCTTCATTGGCAGGAGATAGAAACGTTTGATTTTGAGGCATTTTCTATTCCAATCAAAAAATTATGCCATTGCGCGTAACATGGCGCTGCCTAAATCAGCAGGTGAGCGGGCGATTGTAATTCCTGCGGCTGCCATGGCTTCGAGTTTCGAGGTCGCCGTACCCTGACCACCAGAGATAATCGCGCCAGCATGTCCCATGCGTTTGCCTGGAGGTGCGGTCAATCCTGCAACAAAGCCCACTGTCGGTTTTTTAATCGGATGTTCCGCAATAAAGGCCGCCGCTTCCTCTTCAGCAGAGCCGCCGATTTCACCAATCATAATGATGCCTTCGGTCTGATCA